>QNZT01000192.1 GCA_003978455.1 Sulfurospirillum sp. | reverse complement strand
GGCAAAATATGCCAGGATATTGAACAGAATAAATGCGGTAAATTTTGACATAGTCTTCCTCTGCAGTTTATGGGTATCTAAGCACAAAAGATACCTGTTTCTTGGTTGGTGATACCGAATTACCGATTCGTGTTAATCCGCCCGTGTGGTATATTTTTTACGGATGTCGAAGTAGAGGTTTGAAAAGTAGCTGACGAGTACGACACTCACACCGGTGGCGACGACGACGTTGTAGTCGAAGGTGGTTTCCATCGCCAGTACGACAGCAGTCAGCGGGAGTTTCATGAGGACACCCATAAAGACCGCTGCACCGATTGCCGCGAAGTAGAAAGGCTCTACCGGAAAGTAGTACGTCGTGAGCAATTCACCGAAGGCATAGCCGATAAGAGCACCGATGCTCATCAGCGGCAGAAAGACTCCTCCGACAGCGTTGGCGTAGATGGAGATGGTGGTTCCGACGATCCGGAGGATGATGACGCTCAGTATCAGTGCGAGAGAGAGGTGGTGTTCCTGATTGATGAGGGTGATAACGATAAGTTTTCCGGAAAAGGCAGCCTGTGGCTTTAGCAGCAGGATAGTGCCTATCGCGCCGCCGCCGATGAGTGCGAAGATATGGTTACGCCAGCGGCTGAAGTTTTTGAAGATCTCCAGATCGATAAAGCGCAGTACTCTCTTTTTCAAAAAGAGGTAAAAGTAGATAAACGCGGTGATGAAGGGAACGAAAATAAGATTTGCGATGATGTAGTCGTTGTTGAAATGTCGTCCGTGAGAGTGTTCAAAGAGAATCGGTTCCAGGAAGTTGATACTGACAGAAAAGGCAAGCATAGATGCCAGAATAAGATAGCCTATATACTGTTTCAGAAACTGATAAGCGATATTTTCTACGGCAAATGCCATACCTGTGACCGGTGAAACAAAGATCGCGGCAATCCCGCTGCTGGCTCCGACACTGATCATCATCTTGACAAGCATTTCAGGGAGACGAAAGAGACGGTGGATATGGTATGCGATCATCGCACCGACGCCGGCACTCGGTCCCTCTGTTCCGGCGAGAAAACCGCTGGAGAGGGAGAGCGTGGAGGCAAACACTTTGAGGAAGAGGGTTTTAAGTGAGAGTGTCATTTTGTTCTGGGCGATAGATTCGGCGATTTCATTGACACCGTATTCGCGGATGTTCTTATCTCTGGAGACCATATAGTTAACAAAAAAGATTGCCAGTGTCGGTACGAGGTAGATGTACCATACCGGAAGTGTGGGAATAGTCTGGATCGGATTTCCCATAAATAAAAAATAGGTAGTGAATGTGATCAGCAACTCATAACCTGCGATAAAGATACCGCTGATCAGACCGGTGATAACAGAAGCGATGATGAGTTTGCCGATCATATTGCCAGTGCCTTAGATAATCCTATACAAAGTAGCGTTTAACCGAAATATGGAACCTTATTCAGTAAGTATAGCAAAACATTCAGTAATATTTTATATATTTAGCACGTTTTTAACAAATAGTCTAAAATTATGCTTCTGCTTTTTTCTGAAAATGTACTATAATCTCATAATAAATTTTTAAATTAGAAAAGGGAACGCTTCATGAAGAAGAACTATTTTATCAAACCCCCAAACAGGAAGCGGCGTAAAACCGACTTGCCGTGGCAGCATCCAAAGCCGCGGACGGAAGATCCCGAAGCGTTGAAAAGAGTTCATGAGATCATGAATAGCCCGAGTTACCGGATGGCAGTGGAAGATCAGGATTTTCTACTGTGTGAGGATACCCTGCCGGTACGTCTGCAACTGGACTTTATCAAACCGGAGCTGATTTTACGCCAGCATGGGATCGAGCGGACGATCGTAGTCTTTGGTAGTACCCGTATCGTAGAGCGCAAAACGGCACTCAAAAAACTGCAAGAGGCACAAAAGGCACTGGAGAAAGATCCCTCTTCACAAAAGCTGCTCAAAGAGGTGCGTAAAGCGGAACGGATTTTGGAAAAGTCCAAATATTATGATATCGCCCGTGAATTTGGACAGTTGGTGGGCAAAGCCGGCAAAGGCAAAGACGACAACCGTGTCGCGATCATGACGGGCGGAGGTCCGGGGATCATGGAGGCGGCGAACCGCGGGGCATTTGATGTCGGTGCCAAGACGATCGGACTCAACATCACTCTTCCTCATGAACAGTTTCCAAACCCCTACATCACCCCTGAACTCTGTTTCCAGTTTTACTACTTTGCGATCCGCAAGATGCACTTTCTCAAACGTGCGTGCGGTCTGGTCATCTGCCCGGGCGGATACGGTACATTTGATGAACTTTTTGAAACACTGACGCTGATACAGACACGAAAAATTGCTCCGGTACCGGTGATCTTTATCGGTAAAGAGTTCTGGTCGAAACTGGTTAACTTCGATATGTTTGAAGAGGAGGGCGTCATCGATCCCGAAGACCGTGACCTTTTCTGGTTTGCAGAGAGTGCCCAGGAGGCGTGGGAAGGGATGCAGGCGTGGCACGAAGCCAACAAAACACCACTTTTTTAACGGAGGCAGAGCCAGAGAGTATGTGAGGAGAATACAAAGTAGGTATAATACGCTTTGTGTTATGATGTTTATAGTTAATTTTTGTTTTTAAACCTATATTCAAGAGGTAATGAATTTGATGAATACCGATACGCTGCGATCTTCTCTCGACCGTCACTTTGCTGCGGTTGAAAAAATCATTCTCTCCCGTCAGGATCCTGTGACGGGGCTGCTGCCTGCCAGTACCGCTGTTAATGCCCATGGCGACTATACCGATGCCTGGGTCAGGGACAATGTCTACAGCATCCTCTCCGTCTGGGGGCTTTCTCTGTCGTACAAAAGGTATTTTGGAGAGCATCACCGTACCCATCTGCTTTCACAGAGTGTCGTGAAACTGATGCGCGGGCTATTGACGGCGATGATGCGTCAGTCGGATCATGTGGAGAAGTTCAAGTACTCTCTGGAACCGACCGATGCACTGCACGCAAAGTACGGTACCCATACCGGACTGCCAGTGGTGGGCGATGATGAGTGGGGACATCTTCAGATCGATGCGACTTCGATCTTTTTGCTGATGCTGGCACAGATGACTGCGTCCGGTCTGAGGATCGTCTTTACGCAGGATGAGGTCGATTTTGTGCAAAATCTGGTGCACTATATCAGCCGCAGTTACTGTACGCCGGACTATGGTATCTGGGAGCGGGGGAACAAAACAAATCACGGAAAAACGGAGATCAACTGTAGTTCTGTAGGTATGGCAAAAGCGGCACTTGAAGCGATCGACGGTATCAACCTTTTCGGCAATGTCGCTAGTTATGAAGCGGTGATTCATGTGGTCGCCAGTGATGTGGCACGGGCACGGTTTACCCTGGAGAGTCTGCTACCGCGTGAATCGACTTCCAAAGAGACGGATGCGGCGCTTTTGAGTGTCATCGGCTATCCTGCGTATGCGGTGGAGGATCCGGCTCTGGTGGAGCGCACCCGTCAGAAGATCATCAAAAAACTGTGCGGCAGATACGGCTGCAAGCGTTTTTTGCGTGACGGTCACCAGAGTGCCATCGAAGATACGTCGCGTCTGCACTATGAACCCGAAGAGTTACAGGCGTTTGAACATATCGAATCGGAGTGGCCGCTCTTTTTTACCTACCTTCTGCTCGATGCACTGATGCGAAGAGATCATGAAGCCATACAGCACTGGCAGCAAAAACTGGCACCGCTCTTTGTGGAGCAGGATGGAGAGAAGCTTTTGCCCGAGCTCTATATCGTACCAGAGGCATCGATCGAAGCGGAGAAGGCAAATCCCGGTTCGCAGGAGCGGGTGCCAAATGAGAACATCCCGCTGGTCTGGGCGCAGAGTCTCTATATGCTGAGTGATATGATGCTGGATGGTGTACTGCGTCCGGGTGATATCGATCCGCTGCACCGCCGGGAAAGAATAGGGCACAGGAGAGAGACGCAGACGCTGGTGGCGGTGATCTCTCAAAACGAAAGCGTAAAACAGAAGCTTTTGGATATGGGCTTTTCGAGTGAAACACCTCAGGATGTCCTGCCTGTCAGGATTCGTCAGGCGTCACAGCTCTCCAGACTCCATACGCTGTTGGGCAAAAACAGAAAACTGCACCTCTCCGGCAGACCTATGCTGGTTGCCAGAACTATCACGACATCGCAGGCGTATCTGGTGGATGGAGAGGAGACGCTCTTTTTGCCGTATTATTTCGATCCGCAGGGGTTCTATTTCAGTTATGACAACACTTTGCTGGTGGAGCATTTTCGTACTTCTCTGAAGTTTCTCTCCTCCAGCTGGGATCAGCCCGGTCAGCCGATACTGCCGTTTCTGGTGCGTGAAGATATGCTGGAAGGCGAAGATCAGGAGTCGGTATCGGTGCTGCTTCATGAACTTCAAAGCGGTATGTGTGACGGTCATATCGTCAAACTGGGACGGTTGGGGCAGCTGATGACGACTGCTGCGGTAGAGCGGATCGAAAATGTCGATCACGTGACACTGGCGGATCTGAAGATCGAGTCGGTTACGGATCACGGCATCTGTCTCAACAGCGCTCCTGAACGCAATCGTCCTCTTTCGGCTGATGAAGCGGCTGTACTGGAACAGATGGGCGATGAAGCGCTTTCACAACGCCTTGTAGAGGAAGAGAACCACTATGCACAGGCGTATATCGTCTCACTGCTCTGGGAGCGTCACGGAGGAGATTTTATACTCCATACGCTACAAAACGGTCTCTCTCTTGCAGCGTTCAGCGATCAGCTCTATGCACTTTCTACGCTGCGGCATAACTGGGCGGTAGTACGTCGTCTGGCGGAGATCACGGGTAAATACGATGACCGTCTGGAAGATGTTTTACTGGATATCGTGATCCGGCAAAAACGGCTTGCCGTGGGACGTGCCTACTTTGACAAAGCGATTTTCAGCAAGCCGCATGACAATCTGGCGATTGTCAGAACGATCGATGAATTTTGCGGGGAAAATGCGGCGGAACGAGTGCTGACTCAGGAGATCATCTTGCATCTTGGGTATCTGATCCGCAGGGAACCGGAGCTGTTTGAAAATATGATCACCCTGCGTACGTGGTATTTTGTGCAGTTGCTGGTGGGGCAGATTTCGCGGGAGAGAGGTGAGTCGATCGGTGTGGCATATGAAACACTGCTGACACTTCCGCCTCATGAAATCTACCGCAGACTGCGCAGAACATTGAAATCTTTCACCCTCGAGACGCGCCAGCTGATCGATCAGGAAAATCTGAAAGCTACCGGAACACCGGATATCGCCGCGATAGAGCAGGAGGAAGCCGATGTGGTACAGGCGAAAGAGTGGCGCCAGTGGCGTGAACAGATGGGTATGATCGGACGGCTTTCGACACGTTTTTACAAAGATATCTGGCATATGCTCCAGCAGTGTAACGGTCTGGTGATAGGAGAAAAGTATAGTCTCAGAAGCAGGATAGGCGCTGAACTGACACTCGAATCGACCCCGGGAGAGCAGAACTTCGCGCTGAAAATCGACGCACTCTTGCAGGAGATCTCAGCTGCCGACTACCGTCAGCTCAATATCGAAGCGATTCAGGCGCTGGCGAAACTCTTTCGCGCCAATCCCCGTTTTCGGATAGAGGATGACTTGATCCTGGATGTGCTGATCGGGCATGCGGTACGCATTTCATGGGAGAAAGAGCATGGAACGGGCAACTATCATGAACAGCGCGGGCAGGCGTGGGAAGCTTTTTACAAGCGCTCCCCGAAAGAGACCGAAGAGGCGTTTGTGTCGGCATTTGTCTATCTGCTTGCACCGCAGGATGCCATGGCTGCGGGGATAACAGGAGAGGAGTCTTCATGAAGATACTGGCAGGAGATATCGGCGGAACCAAAGTGATTTTGGCGATATATGAAAAGAGGGATGAGCGTTTGCATCTGCTGGAGCAGGCGCAGTTTGCAAGCGGCGAATATGCGGATTTTGCCGATCTGGTCGCTGCTTTTTGGGAAAAGAGAGGCTCTCATGAAATCGATGCGGCGGTTTTCGGGATAGCTGGACCGGTCATAGGCGGGGTATGTCACACGACCAATCTGCCCTGGGTGATCGAAACAGAAGCGTTGCGAGAGCAGCTGGGAACGCAGCGGGTAAAACTGCTCAACGATCTGGAAGCGACCGCCTACGGGATGCTCTTTCTGAAAGAGGATCAGTTTGTTTCGCTCAACCCCGAAGCACAACCCGCAAAAGCCAACCGTGCGGTGATCGCAGCGGGTACGGGACTGGGAGAGGCGATACTCTACTGTGATGATAAAGGCGCTTTTCATCCGATGGGAACAGAGGGTGGACATACAGATTTTGCCCCTGTAACGCCGCAGCAGGACCGGTTGCTGCACTGGCTGCGAAGTCACTATCCCGCTCATGTGAGTGTCGAAAGGGTGCTTTCGGGTCCTGGTATCTATACGATCTATCGCTTTCTGGCAGAGAGCGGGTTCGCGCCGGAGCCCTCTTTTATGACAGTGCTGCCGGAGGGTGCCGATCCAAGTGCCATGGTTAGCGAAGGAGCGATGGTGCACAGAGACAAACTCTGTATCGAAACATTGCGCCTTTTTACGGAGATCTACGGACAGGAAGCGGGAAATCTGGTGCTCAAGTCACTGGCGCTGGGCGGGCTTTATGTCGGTGGGGGGATCGCCCCGAAGATTCTGGAGTTCATGAAAGAGGAGAGTTTCATGAAGGCTTTTGTGCATAAAGGGCGTTTTGAGAAGTTGCTGCGGCAGGTGGATGTCAAAGTGTCGCTGGAGCCGGAGACAGCGCTGATGGGTGCGGCACGGTACGCGGCAGATAAGTTTGACTATTAAGTTAACGCTTTTGGAACAAAGTCCCAAAAGCTACGCTAACGCTAAGTTCTGCTCAGTACAGGGCTTTATCGGTACTTAATGTGCTTTTGTAATAAAAATGTAAATAAAGTGAGGAACCATGTCTCAGATACGCTATGACCTTTTTCATGACCGCTATGTCATCATCGCACCGGAGCGGATGCAGCGTGCGGCATTTTTACCGGCTGCCAAACTTCAGCAGAGTGCAGTATGTCCCTTTTGTGAAGGCAACGAGTCGCTCACCCCTCCCGAAATCTACGCTATCCGTCCTCACGGCAGCGCCAATATGCCAGGATGGAAAACGAGGGTCGTTCCCAACCTCTACAAAGCTTTGAAGATCGAAGCTGTACCGGGTCGCCATCATGAAGGTCTGTTCGAGTGGCAGGAGGGGTTCGGTGCGCATGAGGTGATCATCGATATGCCACGACACGAACTGCGTATGGATCAGTGGAGCAAAGAGGAGTTTGTCAGCTGGATTTTGACGATTCAGGAGCGTGTACAGGATTTGCAGCGCGATTTTCGGCTGGTCTATCTCTCTGTCTTTAAAAACCACGGGCAAAATGCTTCCGCGACACAGGCACACCCGCATACGCAGATCATCGGTTTGCCGCTGGTACCGAAGATGAAAATGGCGCAGATCAGGCATCATGTCGCTTACTTTCATGAACATCAGCGCTGTATCGTCGAAACGTTGCAGTCGGCGGAGATCGCTGAAAAAAGCCGTCTGATTTTGCAAAACGACACCTTTGTCGCGATCGCTCCGTTTGCCAGCGGTGTGCCGTTTGAAGTGTGGGTCACACCGAAGAAAAAGATATCTTCCGTGACACAGGTATGTGAAACCGGTGTGCATGCGCTCTCCGCACTGCTCAAAGAGTTGTTCGCCAGGCTCTATGCAGTACTGGGAGAGTTTGACTTCAACCTCTCTTTCGAGATTCCGCCGGTACACAGATACGATGAAACGGAGGAGATTTTCCACCTCTTTGAAGAGACATGCCGGTTTGGGGTGCGGATAGCTCCCCGACTGACGGGACTCGGCGGTTTTGAACTCTCCACCGGGATGATGATCAATCCCGTCGCACCGGAACTGGCGGCGGAACAGCTGAGGAACGCCAAAAAGTGAAACTCCTCTTTTGCGCATCGGAAGCCTATCCGTTTGCCAAAAGCGGCGGGCTGGCGGATGTCGCCTACGCTCTGCCCAAAGCACTCTCCCGACACATAGATACCACACTGATGTTGCCGTGGTATCGCTTCATGAAGCTTCCGCAAACACCTGTCAAACTCTGGGAAACAGTAATCTCCTTCGGCGGGCAGGAGTATCCGATCTCTTTCTGGCAGTGCGAAGCGGATGGCGTGACAACAGTACTGGTCAAGACAGCGCTGCTCTATGAGAGTGAACAACTCTATGGTCTGGAAATCGATGTTCTTCGTTTTATACTCTTTGGCGGTGCGATTGGCTCTTATGCACAAGAGGCGGGTATCGAGCTGCTGAACCTCAACGACTGGCACACTGCACCGGCGGCCCTTTTCGCCAAAGAGCGGCACA
>QNZT01000193.1 GCA_003978455.1 Sulfurospirillum sp. | reverse complement strand
CCAAAATAAAATAGAAAAAGGATACTTCATGAAAGTAACATATACTACACTGGCACTTATGGCAGCCGTCACGCTCTCTGTCACGGGATGCAATGGCGGCAACAGCAACACATCAACAGATCTCTACCAAAACGCAAAATCGATCAGCGATCTGACTCAGCTGAGCGATGCCGAAAAGCTGGCAGTCGCCATGCTCAAAAGCAATAAACAGCCGGATATTTCCACACCTGCTAAAAGCAGATCCAGAGCACTCCAGAGTATGCGCTGCACAAACAGTGGTACGATAGAGTTTGAGATCCCCTCCGCAGAAGAGATGCAAAATCCCGACTTCCAGCCACCTTCGGCGGTGACAATGGCTTTTCATAACTGTGTCGAAGAGGGTAAAACCGCCAACGGTACGATGAAAGTGATCCTTTCTAATGATAACACAACGGAAGAGATGGTCTATCTGGAAGATTTCACTGTTGAGAGTGCGACTGAACATATGGTTTTCAAAAAAGGGAGCCGTTTCAGACTCAGAACACTTCAAAACGGCTGGGAAGAGATGGTAATCAATGCTGATGTCACATACAACGGTATCCGCCACGTCGGCAAAGATCTGATCTATCGCGGTATCGAAAATGCTGATGGCTCGTCACGTTCCTATCCGGTATCGGGTTATGAGCAGATCGGGGAGAGTGCACTCTTTGAGGTCGATCCAGCCTATGATGCGAGTAAAACCCCTTTTATCACCGATAAAAACGGCGATGACATCTCCGGGAAAGCCTACTATCTGGACGATCAAACACACAAAGTGGAGATCACTGTTGTACGGAAAAATATCGTAAGCGTTAAAGTGGACGAAAACGGCGACGGCAGCTTTTCAGAAGATGAGACTTCCCTGATCAAAATACCATAACCATTTCACCGGAGCGTTTTTAGCGCTCCAGTGTGATCGTCGTATCAAAATCCTCCGCCTCGAACAATACGCTTTTTTCAGTTGCGGTTTTGACACTGAAACTGTTTTCAAAAAACACTATCACCGCGTCATCGGCAAACTCAGATTCGACACAGCTGGCAAGCTCTATAGCCGGAGAGACAGAGAGTTTGGAAAAGGTGATGTTTTTCCCTTCTATTTTATAGTTCGCCGTGATCCTCTGACAATCGGCATACGCAACCACTCTCTTTCCCTGAAAAGTGATATCGACAGGGTAACTTTTCATGCCGGTACTGTAGATACTGTTTTCATAAAATGAGGCAACATCTGCTTTCATTCTTTTCCATGGCTTTGCTTCCAGCACTTTTTTGATATCCTGGCTGTTGAGTGAAAGTGTTCCCAGTTTATCAGACCGATCACCCGTTGCAGAAGTGATACTGACATCACCTCCGCCAAAAGAAGTGTTGCCGCCGCAACCGACAAAGAGGTTCGCAGTCATCAGTAAAATGCTCAAAGTAATATATCTTCGTTTCATGAAACTCAACCTTTTTGTTTTTATATCGGCTAAATACAAATTATTTTAATAGCCGACTTTAATTGTATTTGTCCATAAATCATGTTAAACTCAAAACAGACCAACATGAGGAGTCTTCATGAAGTACGTTATCTTTTTTTTGACACTGCTCTTTTTCACAGCTTGTACTCCAAAATACAAAAACACATACAGTTATATCGCACCCAAAAGCCCCGATGCGCAGCAGTGTGTTCAACAGTGTAAAGAAGAGCTGGCAACTTGCAAAGCACTCTGCAAATCAAATTTTGAGATTTGTGCCAAAAAAGCGGAAACAATCGGCAAAAAGAACTATGAAGCAAAGATGAAAAACTACTATCAGGCACTTGAGGCATACGCCAGACAGATGGAGATGTACAATTTTCAAAGAGAGCTTTTCTGGTTTGACGACTTTGACTATTACCGTAACGGCTTCGGTTATTACGGACCGTTTGGTCCACGTTTGATGATCGGTCCCTCCCCGATGTATAGCTATCCCAGACCTGTCAAGCCCAACCTGCAGCAGGAGATTTTACAGGCACAGCTGAAAAACTGCCGTATCGACTGTAAATGTATAGATGCCTATGACAAATGCTTTGAAGCGTGCGGCGGAAAAATCGTACAGAAAAGAGTCTGTATCAAAAACTGCCCAAAATGAACCAAAAATCGGTTCTGATCACCGGCTGCTCCAGCGGTATCGGCTACCACTGTGCAAAAAGGCTTCATGAAAAGGGGTACAGGGTTTTTGCCACTGCCAGAAAAACGGAAGATGTACAGCGGCTTTTAGAGGAAGGATTCGAGAGTTTTCAACTCGACCTCAACGATACCGACTCAATTCACAAAGCCGTTGCCGAAGTGCAAAAACGCACCAAAGGAGAACTCTACGCACTCTTCAACAACGGCGCCTACGGACAGCCGGGAGCGGTGGAAGATCTGAGTCGTGAAATCCTCAAAGCGCAGTTTGAAACCAACCTTTTCGGTACCCATGAATTGACTACGCTTATCCTGGCGATGATGCGCAAACAGGGATATGGCAGGATCATCCAGAACAGTTCTGTGCTGGGGTTTGTAAGCCTCCGTTTCCGGGGTGCGTACAATGCCAGCAAATATGCACTCGAAGGGTTGAGCGATACGATGCGGCTGGAACTGACGGGGACGGATATCTACATCAGTCTGATCGAACCAGGACCGATACGAAGTGATTTTCGCAAAAATGCCCTGCAAAAGTTTCTGGAAAATATCGACCGTGACAATTCACATTTCAAAGAGGAGTACGTGCATAAACTTGAAGCGCTCCAAAGTGAAAAAGATGCTCCCTTTACCCTCGGCGAAGAAGCGGTTTTCCAAGCACTACTTCATGCGCTTGAGAGCAAAAAACCCAAAGCCCGCTACCGTGTCACCAAACCGACCTCTTTTTTCTGGTTCAGCAAACGGATTTTATCGACACGCTGGCTAGATAAACTCCTGCGCAAAGTGGAATAGCCTACATATCGTACACACCCCATCCAAACTTCGTTTGTGCACTTAAAACATTATGGCTTGCTAATGCTTTTTGAAATTATCCCGATATAGTTTAAAAGAAACAAGGGAGTCATATGTTTGACAATATGTCAATTAGCAAAAAGGTTCATATTCCACTTATTGCGTCGATAGTAATCGGTTTTGTTGTAATAATAATAAACTACGTTTATTCTATTGATAACATGGAAGCGCAAATGCACAAACAGGAGAAGGAGAGTTTAAACTCTTTTTTTCAAGAAGCAATGCGGGAAAAAAATAATATAGGTCTTACAAATGCTATAAATCTCTCGCATAACTACGATGTGGTTCAGGCACTTAAAACCAATGATCGCCAAATAGCCATAAATGGGCTCAATCGACTTTCAAAAGAGTTTAAAGAAAATACGAACTACAAAAATATAAAAATTCATATCCATGATGCGAATATACACAGTTTCTTACGAGCCTGGAAGCCGTCAAAATTTGGAGATGATTTGAGCTCTTTTAGACATACGATAGTAGAGGTCAAGAAGACAAAAAAACCACTGGTAGCTATAGAGCTGGGAAAAGCAGGACTTGTTTTAAGAGGAGTAGCTCCTGTAATCCAAGATGGAGAATATTTAGGTTCAGTTGAGTTTATGCAAGGATTAAATTCTATCGTAAAAAAAGCGAGAAAAGATAATGGCTATGAAGTTGCGATAGTTATGAAGGATAAATTTTTACCTGTAGCTTCTTTGCTTAAAGATAAACTTCATGTTGGAGAGGGATATACACTAGCAGTTAAACAAACTATTGTAGATGAAGACTTCATCAAAGATCTTTCTAATATAAAAATAGACGATCAAAAAAGTTTACAAAAAGCAACTAAGTATTATGTATCTTCCCAACCGATAAAGGATTTTCAAGGCAAAGTTGTTGGATATGCTCTTATCGGAAACAAAATATCAAATGTAGAAGCTCTTATTTCCAAAAGCGAAGATGCACTTTTGAGACAAATGTATATTATGTTCGGTTTAGATATATTAATATTACTATTCTTGATGACGATTATCAAAAAATCAGTTGTTACTCCTATCGAAAATCTTGATAAAGTTGCAAAAGAGCTAGCCCAGGGAGATGCGGATTTAAGCAGACGAATACCAGTTGTAAGCCAAGATGAGTTAGGTTCAGCAACACAAAGTTTTAACTCTTTTATAGAAAATGTTGAAAAGAGAACCAAGAGAGAACAGGAAGCCTTAAAAAGAGCGTCTGATGAAGCACAAAAACAGTTAGAACAATCAAAATTGCACCTGGCTCTTTCAGATAAGATGATTTCCGGTGCTATAGAAAATGCAAATAACTTAAATAACAGTATGCAAAACAGTATCGAAAATATTGAAAATGTCAATAAACTAAATACGAAAGCTGAGACAATTATAACCGATGTAACATCTTCTACACAAGAGATTATGGATAATATATCTAAAATTACAGAGATGATCAGCGATTCAAGAAGTTCGGTTGAAGAGCTAAATGGTAATGTAGATGAGATATTTTCAGTTGTGAGTTTGATAAAAGATATTTCAGAACAAACAAATCTTTTAGCGCTAAATGCGGCTATTGAAGCTGCTAGAGCCGGAGAACATGGAAGAGGATTTGCAGTAGTTGCCGATGAAGTCAGACAACTAGCTGAGAGAACTCAAAAAGCAACAACTGAGATAGAGGCAAATATCAGTGTATTAAAACAGAAGTCGCTATCCATGACGGAAAATAGTCAGATAATTGAAGAGGAAGCTATCTCCTCAAGTGAAAAGTTAGATAACTTCAATGAAACATTTAATCAACTAGTGCATAATTCAAAAGAAATATCAGATAAAAATAAAGAGTTGGCTCATGAGCTGTTTATCAATATGGCAAAAATAGATCATATGATATTCAAAAATAAAACATATAGTGCTTTGTTTGAAGAGAAACCTTTAAGAGATATTTCATCAGATGACAATAATAAGTTACGTAAACTTGTCGGCAAAAATAGCCAAAATTCACAATCTATACTAAACTCAAATAAAGTCATTCATGAAAACATTGCAAAAGTTATGCGAACATTAAGCAAAGAGGAAGAAAAAGGAGAAAAACGCAATAACACTATCATTTCACTTATTCAAGAAACTGAAAATGAATCAAAAAAACTCTTTGATGCGTTAGACTCTCTATCCTGATTTCATGACGATACCCCTCCTCTTTAGAGGAGGCTGTCGAAACGCACTACATATCGTACACACCCCATCCGTGCATCTTCTGTGCACTCAGGACATTGTAGTTTACAAACATATCGTCGATGGGGTTAATCGCCACAAAGTTTCCCTTTTCCAGTAACTGCTCCAACTGTGCAAAATCCTCTCTCTCTTTGGGTAGGAAAAAGAGTATTTTGGCACCGT
This sequence comes from Sulfurospirillum sp., assembly GCA_003978455.1. Taxonomy (GTDB): domain Bacteria; phylum Campylobacterota; class Campylobacteria; order Campylobacterales; family QNZT01; genus QNZT01. The sequence continues at coordinate 3,039 of QNZT01000193.1, read as the reverse complement.
TTTTGGCAATGGCATAGATCTTTTTCAAAAAGAGTTCCGGCTTTTCCAGACTTTCCACATCCACTTCGATATAGATAAAGTCGTAGAGTTTGGAGTGCTGGTTGTAACGCTGCTGTTTATAGGTGATCTTTCTCGCTTTTGAGAGTCCCGCCTCATGAAGTGTCGTGATAAACGCTTCATTAGCGGAAACCAAATGGTATGTGTATTCACGTGCATTTGCATATCTGTCCAGTTTTTGGCAAAAGTCGACCCCCTCGTCTGTCATATGAAAAATCGTTACCCCAGGATACTCCGGGATGATCGAGATCAGTTTTGCAAACTCTTCGTCTCTGATATTTTTCATAACTTTCCCCTATATTTTGTAATTTATGTTATGATTATAACACAAATGGGCATCTCCAATGGCATTAAGTTAACGTTTTTATATTTTTTGAAACAGAGACTTTAGTCCTGCATAGCGGAGGCGAAGCCCCTTCCGCTTCCGGGTTAGAAGTATAAAAATATCTCTTAACCCAATGGCGTTGGAGGTGCCCATATATAAGGAGAACATGACATGACGCGTAAAATAGTTTTATCATTGGTGCTGATGACCTCCCTTTCACAGGCGATGGAGTTTCGCATAAGCTCCGGTACCTTCAACTGGGAGATGGGTATGCCTTTTATGAAGGCGGATTTTGATCTGGATAGCAACATCTACTCCATCAGCGAACAGCACAACAACTTCGGCGACTCCCGTATCTACTACTTTTACAATGCCGATATCTACCAGTCCGATACGATGGACAAAATGACCACTTTCGTCACCAGACCGTTGACACAGCGGGTGCCGTTTTTTGGTTCCTTTAACGATGCAGTCGAGAAATACACCTCTATCCCGGTTCCGGCGGATTATAAGATCAGGGGATTTGATCTCAATCTCGGTATTGGATATGATCTTTTTCATGACGCAAAAGGGGTCATCGGTGTTGGTGTCAATACCGGACTTTCACTGCCCGTCATGAAGATGACCAATATGCAGAAAAGTGCGAAACTGACCTACAATCTTTTAGACAAGACCGACACCACTATCAAAACCTGGAAACTGGGTCCTGTGATCCATGCCAACTATGAAATAGCACCGAAATTTATGGTTTATGGAAGTTTTTCCGCCGGGATACAAACAGGGACGATAGAAAACGACTGGGTCAAATCTTCATTTGATGTGGATGGAAGCTACACCACACTCGATCTCGGAGGACGTTACACCCCGTGGAGCAGCACCAAAGATCTCGGCTGGATCAGGCTCGACCCGAAACTCTTTTTTACCGTCGGTTACAGCTACAAAAAGTGGGATATGGACGAAGCAAAAGTAAATACTTTCAATATCGCGGAGTTTAGTTCGGGAGGGATAGTCAAAACCAGCTTCGATACCAGTTATTTCTACCTCGGCGTAGGGTATGATTTTTAAAAATTGATCAAACTTTTTAGTAAAAAAAAGTATAATCACCTACTTTTATACAGGAGTGTGCGATCATGATCCAGCGAAAAAAAATCTACAACCCAAACTCTGAAGAGCATGTCAACGACAGAAAGATTTTCGGCGGAAACCCGACGGGAATCTTTGAACTGAACGACATCAAATATCAGTGGGCATATAATCTGTGGGATCTGATGCTCAACAATACCTGGTTTCCCAAAGAGGTCGATATGACCGCCGATGTCAGGGACTACAAACAGTTGACGGAGTCTGAAAAAAACGCCTACGACAAAGCGCTTTCGCAGCTTATTTTTATGGATTCGCTTCAGACAAACAACCTCATCGACAATGTCAACCCATACATCACATCTCCCGAGATCAACCTCATTCTGGTACGCCAGGCATTTGAAGAGGCACTTCACTCGCAAAGTTACGCGGTGATGGTAGACTCTATCTCCCAGAACACCGACGAAATCTACGATATGTGGCGTAAGGATGCCCAACTGAAAAACAAAAACGACAACATCGCCCGTGTCTATGAAGAGCTGGCACAAAACCCTTCCGACACGCAGATCGTCAAAGCGATGTTTGCCAACCAGATTCTGGAGGGTATCTACTTCTACAGCGGATTTACCTTTTTCTACACCCTTGCCAGAAGCGGAAAGATGCTAGGAAGCGCACAGATGATCCGTTTCATCCAGAGAGATGAGATCACCCATCTGCTGATCTTCCAGAATATGATCAACGCCACCAAAAGAGAGCGTCCGGAACTCTTTACGCCGGAACTGCTGGACGATGTCTACGATATGTTTGAAAAAGCGGTCGAGCTGGAGATCGGCTGGGGACAGTACATCACCGAGGGACAGATTCTGGGTCTGACAAACGACATCATCGAAAACTATATCAAATATCTCGCCGATGAGAGACTGCACGCCGTAGGTCTGAAAAAACTCTACAACGCACAACACCCGATCAAATGGGTAGATAGCTTTTCCAGATTTAACGAGCAGAAAACCAACTTCTTTGAAGGCAATGTCGCCAACTACTCCAAGGGAAGCCTCAACTTTGACGACTTCTAAAAAAGAGCTCGTCGCGCTTCAGTTTCCCTTTTTTGAAGAGGATTACAGACAAAACCTGCAAACACTTACCCGTCTGGTCGAGAAAGCACCCGAAGGCGCCGTTGTCACGGCACCGGAACTCTGCCTGACCAACTTCAGCTTTGACAAGATGGAAGAGGCGGCAGCTTTCACAGAGGAAGTAAAAGAGAGGCTTTTGAAACTCTCCGAAACCAAAACCCTCACCCTCACTATGACGGAAAAGATCGACGGAAAGTTTTACAACAGCGCCAAAATATTTCACAATGGCGAAGAGGTATATTCACAACCCAAGGCAAAACTCTTCAGCTTCGGAGATGAAGACAAATATTTCACACCCGGTGACAGCAAAAAGTAAAAGTAGATAACAAAACATATCAAACGCAAGAGCTAAAAGTAACGGTAACCAAACCAAATGCTAGTCAAAACGGTGACCCTTTTGTACTAGAGATGAAGACAAACAAAACAGAAGCATTTGTAGGTGAACCT
>QNZT01000006.1 GCA_003978455.1 Sulfurospirillum sp. | reverse complement strand
CACTGGCACTCATCGGTCTCTTCTGGATGGGCAGCAAAAAAGAGTATATGTTGCTGAACATCAACAGAACCACTCAGCTGTACAAGATCAAAGATGACGGTTCCGTCACCAATGTCTATAAGTTCCTCTTTCAAAATACACAGCGAGAACCGCATAAATACTATTTTGAAGTTGAAAGTCATCCTGAAATCAAAATTCAGAGACCTAAAGAGCCATTTAAACTCAGAGCAGGTCAGAAAGCCAATAAGATTGTCGTGCTTTACACCACCAAAGACCTGGTAAAAGATACGACCAAAGATACGCCGATTCCGATCAAGATCAAAGCGTATGCTACAGATGCAAAAGATAAAATCGTCGTCGAGAGAAATACGATCTTCGTGTTCCCAAGATACGATATACTCCAGAAAAAACGCAAAGAGATAGCTGCCGACAAATAGTTTTACCCCGATAACCCCGAAAAAGGGGTTATCGCAATCTGTCGATCTTCGCCTTGTAACTCAGCTTCATATCCATCTCAAAACTCTCATTGGTCGGGTATTCATACCCAAAGACATCTTTCCACAGAGTGTGATCTTCCATACAGAGATAGAAAAACACCTTTTTATGCCAGGGCTTGAAAGATTCGTAGGCAAAACGGAACATCTCTTTTTTCACATGAAGCGGATAGGAGAGTTTCCCCGCAGCCTGCGTCAGAGGCATCTGCAAAATCTTGCTCTTGAAATCCCTGCCGCGAATCTTTTGCAGCACCGGTTTGATAAACGTCAGGGTTCCGAAAGAGACCAGTACCACCCGACTGGGATCGAAACGCTCTGTCAGTTGTCGGAAAATCTCTCCATACTCCTGCTGATAGTTTTTATAACGGATCATCGGATGAAAGTGAAATCCCACTAAAGCTCCTTTTTCCGCCATCTTTTCGGCTGCCACGATACGCTCCGCCAGTGATGCGGTAAGATGCTCTTCATGATCTATAATCGTCTGTGGGTTGAGCGACCAGGTAAAGAGAAGATTCGGCGGCAACACTTTGTCCAGAAAGTAGCTGATGTTATCCGACTTGGTTTTAAACTCCAGCATCACGTTAGGATGTTTTTTTGCAAAAGCGAGCAGATCGTCGAGCACTCCGAAACGGTTACCCCACATCAGCGAATCGGAAGCCTGCCCGGTGCCGATATGGTAAAACTCATCCGGATCAAGCCTGATACGCTCCAGTTTTTCACGAAGCGATCTGTCAAATGTGATTTTCCCCTCGTTGTAAAAGGATTGTATGGAGCAGTAGCTACAGTCAAACCCACAACTCTCCACAGCATCGAGGGTCAGAAGATTGCAGCATCTTGTCTTCGGAGACGCCACCGGACAGAGTCCGAAACCGAGGTTTTCCTTCTCTTGAGAAACCAGTTTGATCTTCGGTGCTTTCACTTTCTGATCGGCAAGTTCGCTATAGTCGTTTTCCTCTTGCTGAAACTGCTGATGCAACGCTTTTAAATCACGAAATATCGCCTGTTTGCGCTGTTTGGGAGTACGATTTAGATAATCTGATTCGTCCCAGTAGTGCGAAACACTCCCCTTCCCCCACATCCGAAAATCGATCGCCATATCGACAAGCTGCTTGATCTCCTGATGCGACAGACGAAGGGCAAACGCCTTTTGTGCGATAAACCCCTGCTCCTCTTCATGAAGTCTCTCAAACAGTGTTTCGGAAATACTCTTTTGAAATTTTTCCTCGTACGCTCTATGCTTCATGGCACCAGTTTCACGACAACAGCATCATGCGGATTTACAGTAATTTGCATTTTCCCTTTATTCACATCTGTGATTTTCCGATGTGAAAAGTAATCTTCCGCTTTGGTCGGGATATAGGATAAACCGTCCACTGTAAAAGTGGCGGTCACTTTTTTTCGCGTCGGATTGGCGATGATCAGATACCCTTTCTGATCCAGGGTGCGTGTACCGAAGATCAGTTTTTGATTGTCATATGAAGCGTGCCACTTGGTTTCGTGTGATGTGCGGATCAGAGGCATCAGTGCTTTGATCTCTTTTGCGATTTTCGGAAGTTGTCTTGCAACGGGACGCTTCTCTATCTTTCCGGCACTTCCGCCGTCACGCCAGAATCCCACTCCTCTGGCACCTTTGGCGATCGCACCGTAGAGAATCGGTCGGAAATTTTCCCCGACACCCCGGTTGATCTGCGCTATGACCGCCGGTTGCTGCTGTCCCGGTGTTTTATCAAGCACTTCAAGTGTCTCCACGATCGGTGTCTCATAACCATCTTCGGCGACATAGGTTCCTGTAAAGTCGATATAGTCGTTGTACATCCGCGCCATACCATACGCCCCGCTGAGCATATAGAGAGGATGTGCCTTTTTATCCTCCTCCCTCACGATCTCAATCACATCGGTAAATTCGGGTTTGAGATGGTAAAATTCATTGTCCACATAGTAAAAGAGCAGGTTTTTATCCAACCCTTTCGCTCTGATATCTTGAAGTGTTTTATGCAGATGCGCTCTCTTCTTTTTCGGATCCTGCGGAATCCAATCCTCCCCGACAGGCACGATATACTGTACGATCTGCATAGCGGCATACAGTCCTGCATCTTTACTCTTTTGGATCGATGCGGCATCGCTCGCCCACATATTCATGTTAAATCCCATCTTTTGATACTTGCCCCAGTCGGCACTATTCCCATCGGTGTAGATCCCCAGAGGGAAAAATGGAACAAATTTTCCATCCTTCATTATTTCAATATTTCCCAGGCTATCAACCCGTGTCACTGTACCTGTAAAACTTTTTTTGGGACTTCGGGGCGGGAGTTTCAAACCCTCTTCAAACCGGACATCATCGATCCATACCGGTGCGCTGACACTTTTTTTCGGTGCCATCAAAATCTTCGGTTTGAAGTATTTGATCATATCGTTTTTGGGTATCTTAATCACCACATAGTTCTCTTCCCATTTTCCCTTTCGGGAGTTGGCACACATCGTTCCGTTGGAGTTGTCTATGGCACCGTCATCCCCCAGCATCGCACCGTACACTTCGAGGATCGGCGGTGGGAAACTCTCTGTTTTGGATTTGAAAGAGAGCGTGTAGGTATGTCCGGACTTCACCGGCAATTTGATATTAGAGATAATCCGGTCACTCGTCACCCAGCTGTCGCCCGTTTTTGAGAGTCGTATCGAACCGCTTCCCGCTTCTGCGCTGACATGTGGATCAAACTTTGCACCTGCATCCAGAGACCAGTCCCTGGCACTTTTAAAATCCTCCGTAAAAGAGCGTGTGCGCATCTCTTTGTGTTGCTCGTGTGACTTGGCATCTTTTGCATCCGATGAGAAACAACCTGTAAAAAGCGCCGCTGCTGCCATAGTAAAAAAGAGTTTTCGCATATTTGTACCTTCTGTATGTTATGATAATTATACACTAAAATCTAAGGAATGTCATGAAGATCGCAATCCTCGACAAAGATACACTAGGAAACGATATTTCGCTAAAATGCATCGAAGCTTTCGGAGAGGTAACCGCCTACCCATTTACCCGCCCCGAAGAGAGACTGGCACGTGTGCAAAACAGCGACATCGTCATCACCAACAAAGTTGTCATAGACAAAGAGATCATGCAAAACAGTGACATCAAACTGATCTGTGTCGCGGCAACCGGGATGAACAATATCGACCTCGATTATGCAAAAGAGCGGTCGATTCCTGTTAAAAACGTTGCAGGCTACTCCACCCCTTCTGTCGTACAGACAACTTTTGCGATGGCACTCTATCTCATGCAACACCTGCGCCACTTTGACGACTACACCAAAAGCGATAGCGGCTGGACACAAAGTCCTGTTTTCACATCTCTGATCCCTGCGTACAATGATCTTGCCGATAAAAACTGGGGGATCATAGGACTGGGTGAGATCGGCAAAAGTGTTGCAAAGGTAGCGGAAGCATTTGGATCTAACATACTCTACTACTCCACAAGCGGCAGAAACAGAGATCCCGACTACCAGCGTACGACGCTTGACGATCTTCTGAGCAGTTGCGACATCGTCAGCATCCACGCCCCACTCAATCCACAGACACAGAATCTCATCAACAAAAACAATCTTCCGCTCATGAAAAACGATGCCGTCTTGCTAAATCTCGGCAGGGGTGGTATAATCAACGAGGAAGATCTGGCAGCGTATATCGACCGGAGCACTATTCGTGCAGGGCTCGATGTACTGGAACACGAACCGATCACAGCAGACAACCCGCTACTGCACATCAAAGCAAAAGAGCGGCTATTGATGACACCGCATATCGCATGGGCAAGCAAAGAGTCCAGAGAGAGGCTTGTGGCGGGTATCTGCAAAAACATAGAAACATTTTTAGGAGAGACTTCATGAAAAAGATCATATCGACACTTATGTTTGCTTCCACACTGGCATTTATGACAACCGGGTGCAGTGACAAAGCATTGCCAAACAGCAGAATCGGTAGTATCAGCGAATCCTACACAGGTATCGTCAAAGCTGTAGAACCGGTGCAGGTACACGGCGACGGCACAGTCACATCTCTGCTCGGTATGGTAGCCGGAGGTGTACTCGGACACCAGATAGGCGGAGGTGCAGGCAAAGATCTCGCAACGATGGGCGGCGCGGTTGCAGGCTCCATCGCAGGTGCCAACGCCGATATCAAAAACGCCCAGCGCATCACTGTTGAATTTGACAGCGGGAAAACCATCACCACCGTCCTGCCGATCGATGCGAACAACCCCTACCAGTACAAACCGGGAGATCGCGTGACCGTGTTTATCACAGGAGGAAAAGTGACGGAGATACGGTAGGAGATTAGAAACATTAGGCTGGATAACGCACAATTGTATATTTAAAAGGCAAATTTTGTATTCTTCTATCCAGCCTTTGTATCTATAGTATATCAATTCGGGTATCATATTTTTGTCAACAAACAACTATATGTATACGGGAAAGCAAAAGCATCCAAAAACACCAACAGTGATACAATTGATCGCAGAAAAAATAGATAACGGCGTTTTCAAAAAAGAGATATTTTTGATTTTTATAGTATGTACAATTCCTACTTTATTTTATTAATACAGTCTTTTATTATAAATAATAATCATATTCTAAGTTTTCATGATATATAATTGTTTTATAATTATATTTTATATAAGGAGCTTTTATGCCTGTCTCTATTCTCAAAAAGTATGCAATTGCTTTTTTTACGCTGTTTGCTTTGATGCTTCCTTCTCTGTTTGCTGCAGGAGATGTTGCAGACGGAAAAGTAAGTACCTATCTCAGAGGTGCTTATCAGGATGTCGCATCGGTTGAATCCAAACTCAAAGGTGCAGGGTTTGAAGTAGTCGGGAAAGACACCATTACACCTGATCTGACATCGGTTGTGTTTACATGTCCTACGCTCAAGAAGCTGGGTTCCGCATCAAAACGTGGATTTGGCGCTGTGATGCATGTGCTCGTAAACAAAAAAGACAACGAGATTTCCGTCACAAACCCGCTCTATTTTGAAAAAGCCTTTTTACAGGGCGACTTCGATGAAGCTTCCGCCAAAAAGGTGCTTGCCAAAATCAATACCGCTTTTCCGGGACTCAAAGATTCCAAAGATAGTCTGAAATACAGCGATCTGGAAAAATACCACTTCATGTTCGGAATGCCTTACTATGAAGATATGGAAAAGATCGGCAGCGGTGCACATGATGCACTGGTTCAAAAAGCACAGAACAGCGGCAAAGCCGTTTTTGTACTTCCACTTGCAAATGGCAATACCCTTGTGGGATGCAAACTTAGTAAAAGAACGGCAAAATTCGTCAAAAAAACCGGCACCCGAAATGCCGCTTTACTGCCATATACGGTACTTATCGAGGGGGACAACGCCTATATCCTCGCTCCGAAATATTACCTCGCTCTCAGCAATCCACAACTGAAAATGTCACAGTTCATGAAGATAGCGACGGTACCCGGTAAAATCACAAAAGAGTGTTCTGCTCTTTTTAAATAACTATACGCGCAGAGGGATCACCTCTGTGTGTACTTTTTAACAAAAACTTAACTCTTTTCAACTATAATCTCACAAACTTTCCAAAAAGAGAGACTATGCCGGTTGAAGAGATAAAAAATATTGTGGATTACGGGATTATCGGGCTTTTGGTCTTCATGAGTTTTCTGACCTTCTGGTTCGCCATCGAACGTCTTTTATACTACCGCAGCATCGATCTTCACAACTACGACCATCAAAAAGAACTCGAACTCGATCTGTTCAAACACCTCCCCTCCATTGCTTCTGTCGGTTCCACCGCACCGTATATCGGGCTTTTGGGTACGGTTCTGGCGATCATACTTACCTTTTATATCATAGGCGAACAGCAGGATACGATCAATCCGGCAGAGATCATGAAGAACCTGGCACTGGCACTCAAAGCTACCGCAGCGGGTCTGGTAGTGGCAATTCCCGCGACAGTGATCTACAATGCCCTGCTTACCAAAGTGGACAGACTCGTAGCACAGTGGGAAGTACTTCAGGAGAAGCAGCAAACTTCATGAGAAGAGAACGCTTTGAGAAGATGAATGTCGTTCCGTTTATCGATATTGTGCTGGTACTGCTGGTCATCGTTCTGGCAACTGCGACTTTTGTCACCAACCATGCGATCAGAGTCGATCTTCCCAAAGCAAGCAGCCAGAAGCAGGAGGATCGTAAAAGCATCACCGTCACCATAAACAGTCAGGGGGCATACTTTTTCAACCACACTCCGGCATCTCTGGCAGAGCTCAGGGTGTCACTATCCAGACTCGATCCGCAAAAAGATATCGTATCCCTCCATACAGATAAAAATACCCCTTTTCACTATTTTGTAGATGTGATCGACTTCATGAAAGAGCGGGGATTTGCCAATATATCCATCGTTACAAAACAGTAAAGGGAAAGAGGTGCAGCGACATCGGTACAAGCTCTCCTTTCTGCTTACACTCTTTCTCTATGCCCTGCTTGTAGGCGGTTTTATCTATCTGAAAAATAGAGAGGTAGTTATCCCGTCACACACTGATGTGCACAAAATCACACTCTCCCTCGAAGCGTTTGTTCCACCGCCCCCGCCGCTTCTTCATGAACCTCTATTGCCCGATCCTGTCGCCAAACCGATACTTCATGAAGTAAAAGTACCGGATATCCCGCCAGAGATCAAAGAGATTCCCGTGCTCAAGCCAAAACCGAAAAAACGCCCCCGAAAAATCCGTAAAAAAAGGGTACACAAACATATTCAAAAAAGAGTTGTCACACCCGAACACACCGCACCCGTCCCCACTCCTCGAAAAACGGTACAGCCCGTTCATGAAGCACCTCCGAAAACTTCTGCGGTCTCTCCTGCTGCCAGAAACCGATTTTTTGCCGCACTGCGTGCGAAAATCAACCAGGCAAAAAGATACCCCAGGATGGCACAAAAACGCCATATCCAAGGTATCGTCGATGTATCGTTCACGATCGCCGCAGACGGGACGCTCCAAAACCTCTCCGTCACCGGACCAAAAGTTTTTCACACATCCGCAAAAAAAGCGGTGCAGCGTGCATTTCCGCTCAAAACGACCGGAGTTCCGGTACGCTTTCCGATCAATGTACGTTTAAAGTTACGTTACCGATTGCACTGAAAGTTAACAAAAAATTAACACGACCTTGTCATAATAACACAAAAATTTTTCGGAGGAGTTGTTATGACGGTTATCAAAAAAGCGGTCGGTCTGTCCCTCATCTATGCGCTGACACTTTACGCCGCAGAGGCAGAGCTCGGCACCATCGATGTGGAGGCGAAAACGGATACAGAGGTTATCAAAGATGTGCACGGTGAAGATATCAAATCCGCCGATCTTGCCGAAGCACTCTTTAAAAAATCCCCGAGTGTCTCGATCGTCAGACGTTCCGGCGTCGCCAACGATATCATCGTCAGAGGTCAGAAAAAGGACAATATCTCCGTCACGATCGACGGTGCCAAAGTGTGCGGCGCCTGCCCCAACAGGATGGATCCTCCGGTCTCCCATATACTCACCAACAATATCGACTATATCCAGATCGATGAAGGACCTTTCGATGTAGAAAATTTCGGCGTACTCAGTGCGGACGTCAAGATCCACACGATCAAGCCCTCAAAAACGCTGCAAGGTGATCTCAACCTCGGTCTGGGAAGTTTCGGCTATAAAAAAGGGGCATTTTCACTCAGCGGCGGGACAGACACAGTACGTCTGCTCCTGACCAGTTCTGCCGAAAAGAGCGATCAGTACGAAGATGGCAACGGTGATGATTTTGTCGGACAGATCGCACGAAATATAGCACTCGGCAAAGCACCCGAAGCGGCACAGTACCAGCCCCGGTATCAGGATATGAAAGCCTATACCAAAAAGACACTGATGGGCAAACTCTTCTGGGATATCGCCGAAAATCATGAAGTGCGACTCAGCTACACCGCCAACCGGAGCGACGATGTGCTCTACCCCTCCTCCAAAA
>QNZT01000029.1 GCA_003978455.1 Sulfurospirillum sp. | reverse complement strand
TTTAACGATATACCGATGCTTGAAGCGGTGGATATCCCGGTGCTTATTCCCCGGCATGGCGGAGCGTTTATCCCCCTCTCGCTGCCGCATCTTGTCAAAGCGCCCTGTGAGGGGAGCAGGGGCTGGAACGAAGCGCTGAAAGAGGTTTTGGCAGATGGATCATAAAGCTGCTGCGCGCAGCCTTTTCGCATGCGGTGTTGCCGCGGTACAACCGGAACATCTGCATTATGATGTAGAGGCGTTCAGAAGGCAGGAGATCACGCTGCTTGGTTCCGGCAAGGCGGTGGTCGGTATGGCGAAAGCGCTGCTGGCACAGGGTGTGCGGGTAAAGGAGAGTTTTCTGGTCGCTCCTGGCGACATCATGGTAACGCCTTTGGAACAAAGTCCCAAAAGCTACGCTAACGCTAAGTTTTGCTCAGCGGAGGGCTCACGCGCAGATGTTACCATCATGGTAACGCCTTTGGAACAAAGTCCCAAAAGCTACGCTAACGCTAAGTTTTGCTCAGCGCAAGGCTCACGCGCAGATGAACCGCGCTTGAATTTTCTTGACTTGATGGCATTGGATGTGCCTGAACTCAATATCTTTGCATCGTCGCATCCGCTGCCGTCCGCCAGAAGCGTGGAAGCGGCAGAGAAGCTTATGAAGATGATTTCAGCGCTGAATGAGGATGAGGTTTTTATCTATCTGCTCTCCGGCGGTACTTCCGCACTGGTCGAAAAACCGATACCTCCGGTGCGTTTGGAGGATTTTACGGCTGTGAGCGAAGCGCTGCTGCAAAGCGGGGCATCGATCGACGAGATGAATATCGTGCGAAAGCATCTCTCGATGATTAAAGGCGGCAGACTGGCGGCATTGACAAAAGCGAAGGGGAAAGTGTTTGTGATCAGTGACGTGATCGGGGATGATCTCGAAGCGATCGGATCGGCACCGCTCTTTTGCGACAGCAGTACCTGTGCGGATGCCAAGCGTGTTTTGGTACAATATGGTCTGTGGGACAGTGTCAACACATCTGTACGAAATTTGCTGGAAGAGTGTTCTCATGAAACACCGAAAGTAGTTGATCCGGGGATCGTTCATGAAGTGGTGGCATCCAACAAAACGGCGCTTGAAGCGATCGCTGCGGAAGCCGAAAAAGCGGGGTACAGAGCGAAAATCGTCACAGACCGGCTTCGGGGTGATGTTCGGGATGTGGCTAAAGAGATCGCACGTATCGCACAGTTTCATGAAGCCGATACACCGCTCTGTCTGCTTTTCGGCGGTGAGACGACGGTTCAGGTCAGAGGCAGCGGCAAAGGCGGGCGCAACCAGGAGCTGGCGCTTTGGGTACTCAAAGCGATGCGGGGAGAGGGAAGATTTACCTTTCTGAGCGGGGGTACGGACGGTAGAGACGGTATGAGCGATGCCGCAGGTGCGGTAGTGGATGAATCCGATCTTCATGAAGATATTGACCGGTATCTGGACAATAATGATTCGTATCACTATCATCAGAAGTATGGTACGCTGATCTGCACCGGTGCAAGCGGTACCAATGTCATGGATATCATGATCCTCATAAAGGAGTAGTATGTCGGATTTTTTTCAAAACGGTGTTATCACGACGATCCCGAAGCTGGGAAACCGTTCCGTCGAAGAGATGGAAGCGGAGTTGGTCAAACTCTCGAAGCGGCGCAATATGGTTTTGATCCTGCCTGCACTTTACAGTGAGTTTGAGACAGATGCGATGCGCAGGATCATCGAAGAGCTGAAAAGAGTAACGTATCTCTATCGTATTGTACTGGGTCTGGACAGGGCAAACGAAACAGAGTTTGAAAAAGTGAAAAAGATGATGTCTGAGATCCCCACGCCAGTGGATGTGATCTGGAATGACGGTCCGCGGATAAAAGCGTTGAAAGAGGAGTTAGATGCAGCCGGATTCCAGTCGATCGGGATACGTGGTAAAGGGCTCAATGTCTGGATGATGCTGGGGTATATCCTCTCCGATCAGGATGCCTACGCTATCGCCGTGCATGACTGTGATATCGTCAACTATACACGGGAGATTCCCGCCAGACTGCTCTATCCTATCGTCCATCCGGGGTTTGATTTTGAGTTCAACAAAGGGTACTATGCCAGAGTGACAGATCGGGTGCACGGGCGTGCGACGAGACTTTTTTATACCCCTTTGCTGAAATCTCTGGAGCGGATTTTCGGCAAAAACCGTTATCTGGACTATATGGGCAGTTTCCGGTATGCGCTTTCGGGAGAGTTTGCGTTTATCCGTTCGCTGGCACGGGGTATCCGGATATCGCCGACATGGGGTCTGGAAGTCTCCACGCTGAGTGAAGTCTACAGAAATACTTCCAAAAAGAGAATCTGTCAATCCGAAATCATGGAGAGTTATGAGCACAAGCATCAGGATCTCGGCGCCGAAGCGGCGGGTGGTGTGGCGAAGATGACCAAAGAGATCGCCGAAACGGTTTTCCGTATTATGAGCCAGAGCGGAACGACTTTCTCCAGTGCCAGTTTCAATGCCCTTCTGGCGACCTATTTTGAAGAGGCGCAGCGGGCGATCGCCCAGTACAGTGTCATCTCTGAAGTCAATGGGTTGGTCTATGACAGGCAGAAAGAGTTGCAGGCGATCAAAGAGTTTACCAACTCGCTTCGGGCGGCAAACGAAGATTTTCACCGTGATCCGATGGGTGTGCCGTCACTCTCTGCATGGACGGCGGTACGCTCTGTTTTGCCGAACTTTACCTATAAATTTAACGAAGCGGTTCGACTCGACAATGCCTGAAAAACTGCACGGCATATACAGACGTCTTGAGCGACTGTACGGCACGGAGCGTGCGGGGGAGGTGCTTTCACAGATAGAAGCAGTGACAGAAAAGTATCGTAAAAAGATCGATTTTGAATCCTACAGCCTGAGTGAGAGAGATATGATCTTGATCACATACGGTGATCAGGTGGTACGTATCGATGAAGAGCCGCTGGTGACGCTGAAACGTTTTCTCGATGCATACACGCAGGATGTGATCAATACGGTGCATATTCTCCCCTTCTATCCATACTCTTCGGATGACGGTTTTTCGGTGATCGACTACAAGGATGTCTCCCCGCGTATGGGTTCTTGGGAGCATATCGAAGCGCTTGCAGGCACGTACCGTTTGATGTTTGACGGGGTGGTCAACCATATCTCCCAGTACTCCTACTGGTTTAAAAGTTTTCTTGCAGGCGATCCAAAATATTATGATTTTTTTATCGATATGGATCCCGCTGTCGATCTCTCGAAAGTGGTCAGACCGCGTACACTGCCGCTGCTTCATGAATACCGCGACGAAGAGGGGAAAATCCACTATATCTGGACGACATTCAGCAAAGATCAGGTCGATCTGAACTACAAAAATCCCAAAGTGCTGCTGGCGGTACTGGATGCGCTTCTCTTCTATATCGAAAAAGGGGCAAAGATGATACGGCTGGATGCGATCGCGTTTGTCTGGAAAGAGCCGGGCACCAGTTGTATACACCTGCCGCAGACACACGATTTGATCCAGTTGATGCGGGAAGTGCTGCATCAGGTTTCGCCGGAGCTGATGATCGTGACGGAGACCAATGTACCTCATGAAGAGAATATCTCCTATTTCGGAAACGGTGAAAATGAGGCGCAGATGGTGTACAACTTCGCCCTGCCGCCGCTTCTGGCGCATACGATGCTCAAAAGTGATACATCGGCGCTGCGAAAGTGGGCGCAGAGACTCTCTCTGCCGAGTGACAAAGTCTGCTTTTTTAACTTTACCGCCAGCCATGACGGGTGCGGATTGCGCCCCGTGAGTGAGTTGCTTTCAAAAGAGGAGGTTGACGATCTGGTGCAGGCTGTGCAAAAGAGGGGAGGGTTTGTGTCGTACCGGGCGACGGGCAGCGGTGAAAAAAGTCCGTACGAACTTAACGCCAGCTATATCGATATCGTCTCCGATCCGGATGAATCCAACGAGATACGTGCTAAAAAGATGCTGCTGACACAAGCGGTTGCGCTGGCGATGCCAGGGGTACCGGGTATCTACTTTCACTCACTGGTAGGATCGGTAAGTGATTTCGGTGCAGTCAAGAGAACGGCGGTTTACCGCTCTATCAACCGGGAAAAGGTCAATTTCGATATTTTGTCGGAGGCGTTACGTACACCCGGAAATCTGCGAGCGATGATTTTCCGAAGTTATAAAAAACTGCTTTCGGTACGCAGAAGCGAAGCGGTATTTCATCCGTTTGCCGCATTCTTTTTTCCCGATTTCGGGGATAGGGTTTTCGCGATCAAGAGGGTATGCAAAAAAAGTGGAGAGTCACTGCTCGCACTCAATAATTTTTCAGAAAAGACGATATCATGTAATATATCGAATTTTGTTACGTTTCCTGCGGAGGAGTTGATCGGCAGTGAAAATGTAACGGACGATAGGATAGAACTTGCGCCTTATGCGACAAAGTGGATTAAATACAGAGAGGAAAAATATGAAAATCAATAAATGTCTGTTTCCTGCTGCAGGGTATGGAACGCGCTTTTTACCTGTTACCAAGGCGATGCCCAAAGAGATGCTGCCGATACTCACCAAGCCGTTGATCCAGTATGGTGTGGAAGAGGCGGTCGAGGCAGGTCTCGATACGATGGCGATCATCACCGGTCGCGGCAAGAGGGCGATCGAGGATCACTTCGATATCTCTTACGAACTGGAGCATCAGATCAAAGGAAGCTCCAAAGAGCACCTTCTCACCGAGATTCGTAAATTGATCGCGAAGTGTACTTTCACCTATACCCGGCAGATAGAGATGAAGGGGCTCGGTGATGCGATCTTAAAAGGAAAGGCGTTGATCGGCAACGAACCCTTTGCCGTGATTTTGGCAGACGATCTCTGTATCAATGATGAGGGCAAAGGGGTGTTGACGCAGATGATCGGTCTCTATCAAAAGTACAAGTGTTCGATTGTCGCGATTATGGAAGTACCGCTGGAAGAGACCTACAAATATGGTGTTATCGATGGAAAAGAGCTCGAAGAAGGTGTTTTTATGGTATCTCAAATGGTAGAAAAACCGGAACCTTCCGAAGCACCTTCCAACCTTGCGATTATCGGACGGTATATCCTGACACCTGATATTTTCGATCTGATCAAGAGTACGAAACCGGGTAAAAACGGTGAGATACAGATCACGGATGCCCTGATGACAATGGCACAAAAAGGGATGGTACTGGCGTGCAAATTTAAAGGAAAACGTTTTGACTGCGGCAGTGTGGATGGCTATGTGGAAGCGACAAATTATCTATATCATATAGAAAAAGAGAAGTAAAAAAGCCGGTTACAACACCTTCACGCTGTAACCGGCTTTTCGTGAAGACTAAAACTTGTATTCAGCTCCAAATGTCAGTTGGTTGATATCATCTTCAAATTTTGTAAAGTTGGTGTAGATCTTATAGTTTTCGCTAAGATCATATGCCGCACCGATACCGCCGCTGATCGCGAGGTCTTTTCGAACCGTTTTTGAATCCATAAGTGCGCTATTGTTGGTATAGATGTTAAGCGTTGACTTGATACTCTCATAGACCAAACCAAGTCTCGGTTTGATACTCAGCTTGTTGATTTTCCATATATAGGTACCGTATAGTCCCAGTGACCAGAAGTCGACATCGTGTGAACGACCGTTGAACTTTGCCTCCGGCTTGGTTAAGCCGATAGTTCCTTCCAACTCTATACCCATATCGCTGTAGATATCTTTGCCCGCATTCAAAACCAGTGCGGTACCCGTGTCAAACTTATCGTTCTGCACATCCTGAAGTGCAAGACCTACGCCTACACGATCGATATAGGACGTATCCACATCGCTTGCGGACAGCGCTGTGCTTACGAGTAACCCTGCAATAGATGTGGTTAATAATCTATTCATAACAAACTCCTTCGTTCTTAATACACATTATATACTATAAACTTTAAAATAAAATTTATGTTTAAATATATTTTGTTACAATTTTGAAAATCAGAGTAAAGGAAAAGGATGACAAGCGTTACTACAGACAATGCACCCGCAGCTATAGGTCCCTATTCTCAGGCGGTCAAAGCGAACGGATTTATTTATACTTCGGGACAGATTCCGCTGACGCCGGAAGGTGAGATGGTCGGGGGAGATATTCAAGATCAGACCAGACAGGTGCTGAACAACCTCGATGCGGTGCTTGTGGCTGCCGGAAGTTCGCTTCAAAATGTGGTGAAAACGACCATCTATCTGGCAGATATGGATGATTTTGTCGCTGTAAATGCGGTATATGCAGAGTTTTTCGGAAGTTCATTTCCTGCGAGAAGTACGGTAGCGGTGAAAACATTGCCTAAAGGTGCCGCTGTCGAGATAGATGCTATTGCGGCGGTAGATACAGGAAAAGAGTAATCCTTTTAAGAGGTATTTAATCAACTATTAATGTTTCAGAAGGTATAATCGGCGTTCAAAATTTTAAACAAGGACATATGATGTATGCTATCATAAAAAACGGCGGAAAGCAGTATAAAGTCCAGGAGGGAGATTTTATCAATCTCGACAAACTTGGCGCTTCCCCGAAAGAGAAGATCACTCTCACAGAAGTCCTCGCTGTCAATGACGGTGAGTTGAAGATAGGTACACCTTTCGTAAAAGGTGCTAAAGTAGAACTCGAAGTAGTAGCTGAAGGCAAAGACAAAAAAGTCATCATCTACAAAAAGAGACGAAGAAAAGACTCTAAACTGAAAAAAGGTTTCAGAAGAGAGTATACCAGAGTCAGGGTAACTGGAATCTCTGCGTAGACTTTAGTACCGTTGTGGCTTTGAGCGCGGTTCATCTGCGCGTGAGCCCTACGCTAACTTAATAGCAATAAAGGGGAGGCTCGTTGATCGGGTCTCCCCTTTTTTTATGGTTGGATTTTTAAGTTCATGAGAGATTTGATGCACTAAAGAAGTATCGGGTTTGATACTTCTTTATAGTTTATATTATAGTTCGTCTGCGTGTTTTGCGAGGTACTCTGCAACACCTTCAGTATCTGCTTTCATACCCTCTTCACCTTTGTGCCAGCCAGCCGGGCATACTTCACCGTGTTCGTCTGTAAAGAGCATCGCGTCGATCATTCTGATCATCTCGTCGATATTTCTTCCAAGCGGCAGGTCATTGATGACTGCATGTCTGACGATTCTGTTTTTGTCGATCAGGAAAGAGCCTCTGAGTGCGACACTTTTGTTGAAAAGAACATCATATTTTTTAGCGATCTTTTTCGTCAGATCAGCTACAAGCGGGTATCTTACCTGTCCGATACCGCCTTCATTGACCGGTGTGTTTTTCCATGCAAAGTGTGAGTATTGACTATCAACGGAACAACCGATGACATTGATACCTCTTGATGTAAATTCATCCAGTCTATGGTCAAATGCGATGATCTCTGAAGGACATACAAATGTAAAGTCAAGTGGGTAGAAGAACAGAACCGCTCCGTTTTCTCCGAGATTTTCGCTCAGTTTAAAATCATCGACGATGGTGTTGTCGCCGAGAACGGCAGTTGCAGTGAAGTTAGGTGCTTTTTTGGTTACTAACATAGGTAAATCCTTTTTTGTAAAATTTATTTGAGGAAAAATATTATCGAATATTAACTTAAGAGCTGATTATATCTTCATGAAGATCGCTTGAATTGATAGAAAAAGATTTTTTTTGCTAAAATAGACGCGATTTTTTATTATACATACAGGGAACTTAGATGTTAAAAAACTTTTTGTTTACAAGTGAGTCGGTGACGGAGGGTCATCCAGACAAGATGGCTGACCAGATCAGCGATGCGATTTTAGATTATATTATAGAGAGAGATCCCAATGCCAGAGTGGCATGTGAAACGATGCTTTCCAACGGTTTTTGTATTATAGCTGGTGAGTTGAAAACGACAACTTATGCTCCGATGCAGGATATCGCCAGAGAAGTGGTGCGCGAGATCGGATACACCGATGCGCAGTATGGATTTGACTACCGAAGTGCAGGTGTACTGAACGGTGTCGGGGAGCAGAGTGTCGATATCAACCAGGGTGTCGATCAGGTAGGTGGAGAGATCGGTGCCGGGGATCAGGGGTTGATGTTCGGCTACGCTTGTAAAGAGACAGATGTATTGATGCCGCTGCCTATTCATATGGCACATCGTTTGACACAGGGGCTGGCAGAAGCGAGAAAGAGCGGCTTGATACCGTTTTTGCGTCCCGACGGTAAGGCACAGGTGAGTATTCGATATGAAAACGGTTTGCCTGTGGAGATCGATACGATTGTCATTTCGACTCAACATGCGCCGAGCGTAGAGCAAAATACGCTCAAAGAAGCGGTGATTGAAGAGATTGTGAAGAAAAATATTCCCGAAGGAATCAAAGCCGACAATATCAAGTACCACATCAATCCCACCGGTCGTTTCGTGATCGGTGGTCCGCAGGGAGATGCGGGCTTGACGGGGCGGAAGATCATCGTCGATACATATGGTGGGAGTTGCCCGCACGGTGGCGGGGCATTTAGCGGAAAAGATCCTTCCAAAGTGGACAGAAGTGCGGCATATATGGCACGTTATATCGCCAAAAATCTGGTAGCCGCAGGCGTCTGTGACAAAGCGACGAT
>QNZT01000058.1 GCA_003978455.1 Sulfurospirillum sp. | reverse complement strand
CGCTTCGTCCAGATTTTCACGTCTGCACGCATCTTCACAAGGATGAGGACAGACACGCCCGCAGGTATGCGCAAGCGGCATCGTCTTTTTGGTTGCCAGCAAACTCTGCTCAAACTGCAAATCGCGCACACCTTCGATATAGGCAGGAATATCCACATGATCGGGACAGGCATCCATACAAGGCGCTGTCACTTTCGCGATATAACTGATATCTTCATTGTCATACGCAGGAGACTTTTTCTGATTTTTGATGAGATCCATCACATCGTCTTCAAAATATTCCAGGATATCCAGAAGGGGCTTTGGAACGGTTCGACCGATTTCGCACTTGCTGGTTTTCATCATCGTGTCCGAAATCTCTTTAAGATGTGCGACATCACCTTCAGTACCTTCACCTCTGGCGATCTTATCAAACAGATCGTACAAAATCCTGCCACCCCAGCGACCGGGAGCACAACGACCGCACGCTTCAGAGTAGATCTGATACTGCGCCGCATACTCTGTTCCTGCTTTGATGACATCTACTCCGGTATCAAACACAACAAGCCCGTTCCAACCGATAAATATCTTAGAATTTTTGTCTCCTTCATAGTTGGCAGGAACTTTAAAAGATGACTCTTTCCACTCATCTTTGTTTGCAATATTTCTATTGTCAATAAATTCATCATGCCATGTTGAAAAGAGAACTTTACTCAAGATGCTTTCCTTTTGACTACCAGAGTCCAGTCAACTTCATTAAATTTAATGGAGTTGAGGAGTTCATGACCTTCCTTTTTCATCACTTCCATGCTTTTTGTCACAGGCGAAAAATCACCTACTTCAAACATAAAGATGATCACCTCGCCCGGCTTGGCTTCTTTGTCCATGACTTCCACCATCCGGTTAAAAAGTTTATCCTCTTTATATTTTCTCAAATCATATCTTTCCATAAGTCTCCCCTGTTCCTATCTGTCGATTTCACCGAAAACGATGTTCAGGTTACCGATAATCGTCACAACATCTGCCAGATAGTGCCCCGGCAAAATATGTTGCAGCAAGCTTGTGTGCCAGAAACTAGGCGCTCTCACTTTCAGTCTGTACGGATACGGATCCCCTTCCGAACGGATATAAAATCCAAGCTCACCTTTGGGCGACTCTGTCGGAACATAGACTTCACCCACAGGCGGTCTCATACCCTGTGTTACCAGTACAAAGTGCTGCATCAAAGAGTAGTTTTCTGTCATGATACGCTCTTTTGGCGCTGAAATATACTGCGGAACATCCGCCATCAGCTGCGGTTCAGTATCTTTGTAGAGATGGATACACTGTCTGATGATTTTCAGTGATTCGCGCATCTCCGCCATATAGAGTTTGTACCTTCCGTAGCTGTCATTGGTGTCTGCAACCGGAACCTTGAACTCCAGTTCATCATATATCTCGTACGGCTCCTCTTTACGAATATCATATGCGATGCCGCTTCCGCGAAGTGTCGGTCCGGAGCATCCCCAGTCCAGTGCATCTTCCGGCGTCAGGTTACCCACCTGCTCCAGACGCATCTTCCAGATACGGTTCTGATCCAAAAGACCTTCATAATCGGCGATATTAGCCGGCATCTCATTGATATAGTGCAACAGTTTGTTGAGCCATCCATCAGGAAGGTCAAGAGGCACACCACCGATACGTACCGCAGCATGTGTCAGTCTCGCACCACAATAGTCTTCCATCAGATCCATCGCAAACTCTCTCTCCCGGAAACAGTAGAGAAAAACACTCATCGCACCGACATCCAGGGCATGTGTTGCCAGCCAGAAGAGGTGTGAAATGATACGGTTGAGCTCAAGCAACATCGTTCGGATCACCTTCGCACGTCGCGGAACCTCTTTTTCGATTCCAAGCAGTCTCTCCACCGCCAGTGCAAAACCGTAGTTATTTGATGTTGCCGCAATATAGTCCATACGGTCAGTTGTCGGCAAAAATTCGTTATATATCATATTTTCCGCCATCTTCTCCATACCGCGGTGCAGATATCCGATATCCGGGACTGCCTTGACAACTTGTTCACCGTCAAGCTCCAGAATCAGACGAAGCTGTCCGTGTGCGGATGGATGCTGCGGTCCGAAGTTGATAATCATACGATTGTCATCTTTTTCAAAAACGAGGTTTTCATAAAAAGGTTGTAGTCTATTTGGTGTTTGCATGATATCTACTTCCTCTCATTTAATATTTTCTGATTTTTCTTCGTGAACCGCGTGATCAGGAACACACCATCTTTCTCCTGGAAGTCTTCATACTCTTCATCAGGTTTGCTAACAGGTTTTGCACCATACGGTACTTCATGACCGATTCTTGCAAAGTGTTTGGTATCTTTAGGATCGATACGTTTGGTATCTCTATCTTCAGGACCAACCACATCACGGTACTCTTTACCGAAAATTTTATCGATCTCATACCACTGAGCCGCTTCGTCACCGACAAGAGGATAAGTCTTCAAAAGCGGATGACCTTCCCAATCCTCAGGCATCAAAATACGCTTCATGTAAGGGTGGTTGTTGACAATCACACCGAACATATCGTACATCTCTCTCTCCGCCCAGTCAGCGCTTTTATAGACATTGTAGAGTGTCTCTATCGCTTGATTCTCTTTGATACGGCATTTCACACGCATACGTTTTCGCTTTTTCATCGCCAGAAGCTGGTAAAAAATCTCAAACTCACCATCTTGTTCCAGATAATCGATAGCACTCATCTCACTCAAAAATGTATAATCACAATTATCTCTCAGATGCGTCATGACCGCGACATTGTCCTTCGGATCGATGATGACAACTAGCTGATCCACTTCGATATAAGCATCTTTGATCTCAAATTTCGCCTCCAGACTCTTCACATCTTCGGCAAAGACCTCATCACTTGCCGGATCGAACTTCGGCGTCTGCGGTCTCTGGTGAAACCTGTCGGTATGGTACGATTTTGCCTGAACATTTTTTCTGTTTACGTATCTTCTCATTAGACCAACCTTTTTGGTTTAAGTTTCTGAAATGCACTCTCACGTCTGATCTTCTTCTGAAGCATCATGACAGCATATTGCAGTGTCTCAGGTCTGGGGGCACATCCGGGAAGGTAGATATCCACAGGAATCACCCTGTCACACCCCTGTACTGTAGCGTAAGTGTTGAACATACCGCCGGTATTGGCGCAACTTCCCATGCTGATAACCCATTTTGGTTCTGCCATCTGATCGTAGAGTCTGCGGATGAACTCAGCATGCTTTTTGGTCAGCGTTCCCGCGACCACCATCACATCCGCCTGTCTTGGTGAAGCGCGGAAGATCGTACCGAAACGGTCGAAGTCATAACGACTCGCACCCGATGCCATCATCTCGATCGCACAACACGCCAACCCGTAGGTGAGTGCCCACAGGGAGTTACTTCTACCCCACTGTACCAGTTTATCGACTGTCGTCAATGCGACGGGTAAACCGCCTTCCTGAAGATAATTTACTTTATGTTGTGCCATTCAAGCGCTCCTTTTTTCCATGCATAAATAAAACCGATAGCTAACAGTACGATAAATATAACCATCTCAGCAAATCCGAACATACCGAGTATCTTAAAGTCTATCGCCCAGGGAAACATAAAAACGATTTCCACATCAAATAAAATAAACAGAAGTGCAAATAGATAGAACTGTGCAGAAATTTTGTTGGGTTGCTTACTGACTTCCGGTCCACACTCGTAGATGGTCAGTTTAAGCTTCTCATTGTCCAGGCGTGCCAGTTTCCGGCTGACCAGACGTGCAAGAACAGTAGTGGCGATAAACGCACCAAAAGTCAAAACGAAGAAGATAAATGCACCAAAATAGGGATGCATCGTTTCCATATGGCTCATGTTCGATCCTTAGAGGTTAGTAAATATTATATTTTCCAATAATACTTCTCGATTGTAAATTTTACAATATTATCTTTAAAAAGGCTCACTGCCTCTATCTGAAAGAAAAAAAGTAATCTTTTCTGTAACCAGTTGTAACCAATTGCAACAGTAAAGATAAAATTTAAAATTATTTTTAACGTTGTAGATATAAATAGCGTATACTCACTTGTTGTAAAACGAGTGAGTATACTGAAGTGTGTAGTTAAGAAACAAATCCCATCGTTTTTGCTTCTCCGAAAGCACCTGAAAGCTCCCTTTTTATGGTCTCTTCAAAATCTTTCATGGTAAAAACAGGCTGCTCTTTGACAGCTACAGCCAACGCACAGTTTTTGATGATAACTTCGATCTGTCCACCGCTGAGTTCGTAGTTCGCAAGCCGCTCAATCTTAAAATCCTCTGCATAGGGTGCGTTATTTGGTAACATTTTTTCCCACAGCAACTTCCGCTGTGCAAAACCGGGTTTGGAAAACTCTATCTTATAATTAAATCTTCTCGAAAACGCAGGATCGATACTCTCAAGCAGATTGGTCGTAGCAATCAGTACACCTTCAAACTTCTCAATCTGTTCGAGAAATATATTTTGCATCTGGTTGTGCATTTTATCCGCTCCACCACCCGGTCCGGTGGTGCGTGAGCTGAGAAACTGATCGGCTTCGTTTAGCAGCAGGACAGGCGATGTTTTAGTCTTTTCGGATAACTCTCTGTAAGTATCGAAAATACGGCGTACATTTTTTTCACTCTCTCCTACATACATAGAGAGTATTTTGGAGCAGTCGAAACTGAGTACTTTGCGTTTGAGTGATTTTGCCAGAGAGTAGGCAGTCATCGTTTTACCGGTTCCCGGAGGTCCATAAAAGATCAGTCTCGCTTCGAGTGCATTTTTTTTATCACGGATTCCCCACGCTTTGAGACGTTTAAGTACCTTTTTATCCATCGTCTTGAGGATATTGTCCAAAATCTCTCTGGTTTTGGGATGCAAAATCACATCATCGATATCGGTTTTGGGTGTCACCAGTTCAAATATATCCTGCTCTTTAACAAGCATATCCAGTTGAATACGTTTTTTCTTCTTCTTTTTGGCTTTGTGCGGATGGATAATCTTATGCAGATACTCTTCGCTGATATAAAAACTACGTGTCACACCGCCAAATGCAGTCAGCATCTCATCATAGTCGATGATATCTTCATCGATCAGAGTCGAGTTCTCCTCAAGCAGTGAGCGGTTTTTGATCTTGTCATAATCATTTTCACTGATCAGATTGATCAGGTTGTTCATCTCCCGTAAACTATCCAGCTCTCCCGAATACTCCTCTTTCAAAAGCGCCAGAAAGATAATCTGCTCTTTCTCGCTCAGTGAAAACTCTTTGAAAAGCGTCTCCGCCGCCAGCTCCATCTTTGTCACACGGATACGGTCTTTGATTCTATTTTCGAGTTTGGAAAGGCTTTTCTCCAGACGATCGATACTCAGTGACTTTTTCTTGTAGTTGTGCCGGATCGTGCTGATCTTCTGATAGATCTCGATTCTGTGAAACTGATCTCGCAGATACTCCAGATGGTCGGTATAAGGTGTGGACTGCGGCAACTCTACTTCCAGCGTACCCTCTTCCAGCAACTTCTCAAAACTTTTGCTCAGCATGACAGTAGCGTTAATCAGTTCCAGATTGGAGACTTCACCTGTTTTTACCTGTGCAAATGAACTCTGTACAATCCATCCAAGATCAAGTAGATTTTTGATCAAAGGTAATTTCTCTATGTAGCCGTACCCTTCAACGGTAAATAGTTCATCGAGAATTAAAAAGACAGAATTTTCTTCATTGCCTTTGATATGCTTCAACGTAATATGCCGCAAAATCTCTGCCTCTTCAGCATTGCATTTTAACTGTTCAAATATTTTCGCCTTCTCTATATTTTCATTTTCTAAAAAATCTATTAAAAATTTCAAATAGTATCCTGTTTCATGAAGTAATAGAAGATTATACCATACACCTGCCTCCAAAGAGATTGAAGCCGATGTGTTAAATATAAAAATGGTACACTTAGGGTAAGCTCTTGTATGAGTATCTCAATATAAAAGGATCTTCAGATGAGTATGGTCAGTACTTTAGGAAAAATAGCAATGGGTATTATGGTTGCAAAAGGTATCGGCGGTCTGATGGGCAAATCATCATCTTCCGAAAAAAGCGGCACAGGCAGTACAGGCGGTATCGGTGACTTGATCGGCGGTTTGATGGGCAATAAATCTGCAACCGGTTCCAATAGTGGCGGTAACATAACAGATATGCTGGGAGGGCTTCTTGGCGGAGGTGCAGCATCAGGTGGTCTGGGAGGTCTGTTGAACTCACTCACCGGAGGCGACAAACAGAGTGAAGCTTCCGGAAAAGAGAGTGCTACAAAAGATACCCTCGGCTCACTCCTGAGCAAAGCTTTTGGAGCAGACGACACACCACCCCAGCCAAGTGAAGAAGAGAAAGCAAAAATCATCCTCAAAGCGATGATCTCAGCTGCAAAATCAGACGGAACACTTGATGATCATGAACGTGAGCAGATTACCAAATTTGTGGGGGATGTCACACAAGAAGAGCTGGCATTTATCAAAAGTGAACTGGATGCACCTATGGATCTCGAAGGACTGATTAAAAGTGTTCCTGCCGATATGGCACAGGAAGTATATATGATGAGTCTGCTGGCAATCAACCTTGATCATCCGGAAGAGGCAAAATACCTCGACAAACTGGCACAGGGACTTAACATCTCACATGAAACGGCAAACGCGATTCATGAAAAACTCAACGCGCCCAAACTCTACAACAGTTAAAAACAAACCGACAGATTTCCTGCCTCTGATCCGGCAGGAAATCCGGGCAATCTCTTAAAAGATATACTTCATCGCCATACCGGCAACATCATCGATGATGCTACCGTCATGATCAAAATCAAGCATTCCGGCAAGACCACCCAACTCTTTACTACCGCCAGGATTCAGATTGACATGACCGCTCTGCACACCTTTAGATAAAGATCCGATGATCAACGGCGCGAGCATCGGTAAAAGAGATTTGATCAAAGATGCACTAAATCCCGTCTTCTCTGAGACCTGCTTCGCAACTTCACGACTCCCCTTTTTCGAACCGGTGATATAGCTTAAGATATCATTTCCCTCTTCTTGCATACGTGGACTCTCAAGATGTCTCTCAGGTCGTTCCAGCATATTTACATATTTGCTGTCACGCAACAGATCATCGAGTGAAGAAGAGTCAACTTTGTCACTCTCCACACGTCCTTTAAGCTGTCCGAACATCGCACTGCCGACATTTTTGATCAGATCCTCTGCCTGATCAGGATTGACACCTGCCTGTTTTGCCACTTGATCGAGCAGTGTACCGCCGCCGGCTTGCATTAAAATATCCATAAGACCCATTTCATTTCCTTTGTGTAAAATTATTTTTCTCTTTAATTATACAAAAAAAATTACCATGAAACAAATATATTCATGTTAAAATCAGCTTATGCAAAAAATTAAACCTGTTTTATACCTCGTCTATTTAACACTGTTGCTCACAGGATGCAGTTTTGAAACCCTTTTTTTAAATCCATTTGGGAAGGGCGACAACAGATCGGAACAAAACCGGACGGATACCAACATATCTGCCAATCTTGCCCATATCTGTTTCCTGCCGAACACAAAACCGCTGGAAGAGATTCTCGCGTCTAAAAAGGTTAAACCCGGCATCCCGCTTTATATCCGCATCTTCAAAAAAGAGAAAACTTTTGAACTCTGGGGTAAAACCGGGGAGCGTTACACACTCTTGAAAAGTTACCCCATCTGCTGCTACTCCGGTCAACTGGGACCCAAACTCCGTTCCGGTGACAAGCAGGCACCCGAAGGTGTTTATGTCCTGACAAAAAAGAGCCTCAACCCTCACAGCAAATACTATCTCGCACTCAACATCCAGTACCCCAACCGCTACGACCGCAAACATCATCGTACCGGCGATCTTATCATGATCCACGGCAAGTGCTCTTCCTCAGGGTGCTTTGCGATGGGAAACACGCAAATCGAAGAGATATACAAGATGGTTGAAAAAACCCTTCAAAAACATCACAGCTGGATCTACGTAGCGATCTACCCTTTTCGCATGACGGAGAAAAATCTACTCGAGTACAAAGAGAGCCGCTGGTATCCATTCTGGCGCAATCTCAAAACAGGATACGACTATTTTGAACAGACACATATCCCTCCCTTTACCGGCGTGAAAGAGAAACAATACGTCTTTCAAAAAAGAGGAACAGATTTAACACAAAATTAACACAAGGATTTTATAATTGCATCAAAGATACCTTAACGTCATACACCTACCTACGCATACCTCCTTTATACAAGGTATCTTTTATAACGGGAGCATTTTCATGAAGTCTGTAGTTTATCTTATATTTTTATCTTTTCTGGCAACACCTCTGTTTGCCGACAAAAGATCGATGCTCATCCAAAAAGGGGCTAAAATCTCCAAAATAATGTGCGACAAGAAACGATTGCAAACCATTCAGAACCTGACACCGGACGAAGCGCAAAAGCGTATCGTCTCTGAAAAGATATGTACCCCTCTCAACCCCGGACAACTCAGAGCGGTAGCCCTCTTCGCCACTTCCAAAACCAAACAGACAACCGCACAATCCATCCACGTTCCCAACGATGCAAAATGCCCCATCTGCGGAATGTTCGTCGCCAAGTATCCCAAATGGACCGCTTTCATGA
>QNZT01000063.1 GCA_003978455.1 Sulfurospirillum sp. | reverse complement strand
ATGAGGCACTCTATGAGAGAGCGAAATTGATTCGTCACCATGCGATTGAAGCCAAAGAGTGGGATAAGTACGGTAATATCGGCTATGTTTATGATGTGGTTGATATCGGTATCGGCTATGAGAGCAGCGAGCTTGATTCGGCGTTTTGTATTGCACAGCTTCAGAAAGCGGATGAGCAGATTCAGCGCAGGCTGCAGATTGCTGAAATCTACAATAGTGAGTTGGCGAATGTGCCGCATATCACTCTGCCGGTAAATGTCATGGAGCATACATACAGTCTCTATATCATCAAAGTGGATAAAAATAGGGACGATTTTGCACGGGCACTTAAAGAACAGGGTATCTATACCGGACTCCATTTTGTACCGTTGCATCTGCTGACCTACTACAAGCAGAAGTACTCGTTACGTGTCAACGATTTTCCCGCTGCGCTGACCAACTACCAGCAGATATTGTCACTGCCGTGTTATACCGGTTTGAGTGATGACGATGTCATCTATATCTGTGATCAAATCAAAGAGATTTCGGCAAGCAGAGGGTGAAACATCGTATCTATTTTTGGGTAGAGAGGTATCTCTTTCACCCAAACGGCATTCAAAAATTTATCTCTTTTTTGCTCTATCCGTTTTCGTTGCTTTACTGTAGTTATGTCACGGTGCGGCGTAAACTTGCAAAAGCGAAAAATTACGGTATCCCGGTTGTCAGTGTCGGCAATTTGATCGTAGGAGGCAGCGGAAAGACACCTTTTACGATAGCGCTTGCAAAGAAGCTTCATGAAGTAGCGGATGTTGCGGTGGTGCTACGTGGTTACGGTCGCCGTTCACGTGGTTTGATTGTCGTCAGTCAAAACGGTGTGATCATGAGCGATGTGGAAAAAAGCGGTGACGAAGCACTGCTTCTTGCCCGCTCTCTTCCCCATGCCAGTATCATTGTGAGTGAAGATCGTGTCAAGGGGCTTCAAAAGGCGAAAGAGATGGGTGCAACTGTCGTGATTTTGGATGACGGCTTCAGCAAGGCACATATCGAAAAGTTTGATATTTTGCTAAAACCCTCTGTCGTTTTTGACAACGAGTTTTGTCTGCCGGCCGGTCCTTTCAGAGAACCTGCTTCACTCTACCGCAAAGCGGATTTGACGGCTGTCGAAAACGTCGACTTTACCCGTAGCGTGGAGATTCTCAATCGCAGTGAGCGTATGGTGCTGGTTACGGCTATCTCCAAGCCGGAGCGGCTCAATAAATTTGTACCGCCTTTTATCGAGCGGGTTTTTTTCCCGGATCACTATCGGTTTCAGGAGCGGGAACTGGCGAAAATTTTACGTGAATATAATGCGGACTCTATTTTGACGACACAGAAAGATGCGGTCAAAATGGAAAATTTCAGAATCGATCTTTCGATTCTTGCCCTGGAAATCGAGCTCTCCCCGAAAATCGTTGAGCGTGTAAAGAAATATATAGTAAATTTTGATAAAATCTCCTAAAAATTCAGGACAGCAATGCCAATGCAAAAGAAGATAGATACGGTAAGAACGCTGATTGACGCTTTTCCCTTTATCAAGATGTTCCGCGATCAGATAATCGTCATCAAATACGGCGGTGCAGCACAGACACAGCCGCTGCTCAAAGAGAAGTTCGCGAAAGATATCGCTTTTCTGTTTCTGCTTGGTCTCAAGCCGGTGATCGTTCACGGCGGCGGGAAAAAGATCAATACTATACTCGAACAGCTTGGAATTGAAACCTCTTTTGAAGATGGACAGCGTGTCACTACCAAAGAGAATATGGAAGTGGTTGAGATGGTGCTCAGCGGCAGTATCAACAAAGAGATCACTTCGCTGCTGAACCATCACGGTGCCAAGGCGATAGGGATCAGCGGGAAAGATGCCAACTTTATCAAAGCCAGACCCAAAGATGCGGCGCGTTTCGGATATACCGGCACGATTACGGAGATCGACAGCAAGATCGTGCTGGATCTGATCGAAGAGAAGTTCATCCCGGTGATCGCGCCGATCGCATCGGGAAACGAGATCGGTGAACCCGGGTTTAATATCAATGCCGATCTGGCGGCGAGTAAAATCGCGGTGGCGATCGGTGCGAAGAAAGTGCTTTTTCTGACCGATACACTGGGTGTACTGGACAAAGAGAAACAGCTGCTCTCGACGCTGAGTGAAGATGAGGTGGAATCCCTCAAAGCCGACGGTACGGTTCAGGGCGGGATGATCCCCAAGGTGGATGCCTGTCTGGAAGCGATCGAAGGCGGCGTGGAGAAGGCGCATATCATCGACGGTCGTATCGAACACTCTATACTGCTGGAGCTTTTCACTAGCGAAGGCATCGGTACCGTGATCAAAAAGGAGAAAAAGTGAAGTTTACAGAGACAAGAGGCAATGCAGAAGGGTTTCAACCGGAAGTTCCCTTTTCGGAAGCGATTTTAAATCCGAGCGCGAGTTACGGAGGGTTGTATGTGCCTGAAAGTCTGCCTGCGATCGATGCTGCGTTTTTTGAGGCGAACAAAGCGGCGGCTTATCCCGAACTTGCTGAAAAAATCCTGAAAATGTTCGAGATCGATATCGATGATGCTGTCATCGAAGAGGCACTGGCACTCTACCAAAAATTCGACGATCCCGAAGATACGACGCCGGTCGTGCAGATCGAAGAGGATCTCTTTGTCAATGAACTCTACCACGGACCGACCCGTGCATTTAAAGATATGGCGCTTCAGCCCTTTGGCTATATCCTCTCCGATCTGGCGAAAAAGATCGGCAAAAAATACCTGATACTTGCCGCGACCAGCGGTGATACCGGACCTGCGACACTCGAAGCGTTTGCCGGCAAAGAGAATATCCAGGTCGCCTGTCTCTATCCCAAAGGGGGTACGAGTGATGTCCAGCGGCTGCAGATGGTGACAGAAGCGGCTCCAAATCTGAAAGTGATCGGGATCGAAGGCAACTTTGACGATGCGCAGAGTGCACTCAAAAGCCTGCTTGCATCCGATACTTTCAAAGCGCAGCTGCAAAAGAGCCATATCTCCCTCTCCGCGGCAAACTCTGTCAATTTCGGGCGTATCATCTTTCAGATTATCTACCATATCCGCTCCTATCTGGCACTGTTGCAAAAGGGTGTGATCGAAAACGGCGAAAAGATTTATATCACCGTTCCAAGCGGCAACTTCGGCAATGCGCTGGGTGCCTACTATGCCAAAAAGATGGGACTTCCGATAGAGAAGATTTTGATCACTTCCAATGCCAACAATGTACTTGCAGAGCTGATTAACAAAGGGGAGTACGATATACGCAACAAAAAGCTGATACTGACCAACTCTCCGGCGATGGATATACTCAAATCTTCCAATGTTGAGCGTGTGCTTTTTGACAAATTCGGTGCCGCGCGTACCAAAGAGATGATGGATGCGCTCACTCATGAAAACCGCTATACGCTGACGCCTGAAGAGCTGGCAGCGCTGCAGGAGGATTTTGCGGCGATCGACAGTGACGATGCCTACGGTCAAAAGATCATCAAGCGGTATGCCGACAAGGGGTATGTGATGGATCCGCATACGGCGACCTGTCTCAAAGCGTATGAAGATCTCAAGGAAAAAGATTTGCCGATGGTGATCTGTTCGACTGCCGAGTGGACAAAATTTGCGCCGACAATGCTAATGGCGATCGAAGGGAACAGCGAAAAGAGAAGTGATCTCGAAGCACTTCATGAGATCTCCGAAAAACTCGGTATCGAAATCACCCCGCGTGTCAAAAGTCTCTTCGACAAAGAGATCGTGCACAGGGATGTGGTCGAAAAAGATGCCATAGAATCCAAAATATTGCAATTTATCCAATCCTAATACAAAGAATTTCATGCCACTCTCAAAACTAAATGAGGAGCAGCACGCCGCGGCGACTGCTCCGTACGGAAACAACCTGATTATCGCCTCTGCGGGCACAGGAAAGACATCGACGATCGTCGCGCGTATCGGTTATCTGCTGGGCAAAGGCGTCAAGCCGGAAGATCTGCTGCTGCTGACATTTACCAACAAAGCTTCGGCGGAGATGGTAGAGCGGGTAGGGCGCTATTTTGACGAGAAAGTCGCCAAAAAGATTCAGGCGGGTACCTTTCATGCGATCAGTTACAAGATACTCAAAGCCAGCGGCAGGAAGATCGTGCTCAAGCAGCCCAAAGAGTTGAAGATGGTACTGCGCAGTATTCATGAAAAGCGCAACTTCTCCTATTTTGACTCCAAAGTCATGCCCTATTCGGCGGGGCATCTCTACGATATGCACTCACTCTATCAAAATATGGTCTCTCAGGAGAGTTTCGGAGAGTGGTTGAGCCGACAGGCACCCGATCACGCGATCTATGCGGAGGTGTATGAAGATATTTACGAAGAGTTCAAAGAGCTAAAAAAGCGGTTCGGGTATGTCGATTTTAACGATCTGCTGATCGACTTTAAAGCCTATCTCGATGAAGAGGGGGTGAAGTTTCAGGAGATTTTGGTCGACGAGTACCAGGATACCAATCAGCTTCAGGGCTCTCTGATCGACGGTTTTCAGCGGGAGTCGCTTTTTTGCGTCGGGGATTATGATCAGAGTATATATGGGTTTAACGGAGCGGATATCAATATCATCGGTTCTTTTTCCGAGCGATTTGAAAATGCGCGTGTCTTTTCACTTAACAAGAACTATCGCTCCAGTGGACAGATACTCTCACTCGCCAACAGGGTGATCGAGAAAAACCCGCGTATATACCCCAAAAAACTGGAAGTGACCCGTGAGGGAGATTTTCCGCCGCCGCGGCTGATGATCTTTGAAGAGCTGTTTGACCAGTACTCCGGTATCGCACAGAAGATCAAAGCATCTAAAACAGTTCATGAAGATATCGCCGTCATCTTTCGTAACAATGCCAGTGCCGACGGTATCGAAGCGCATCTGCGTGAACTTGGAATCAACTGTAAACGCAAAGGGGGTACCAGCTTTTTCGATACCAAAGAGGTCAAGGCGATGCTGGATATGTTCACGATCCTGATCAATCCGAGAGATCTGATGAGTTTTGTCCATATCTTCGAGTATGCCAAAGGGGTCGGTGGTGTCTTTGCCAAAGATATCTTCGATGCCCTCTATAAAGTGGGTAACGGCAATATCCTCGAGGGGATTATTCATCCCAAAGAGAAGAAAAATCCCTTCAAGCGGGGGATCGTCAACCACCAGCTGGGGCTTTTTGATGAGATTATCGAAGAGGAGAGTGCCGCCCGTTTCAAAAAGATGGGATTTGAAGACAAATTTCTCAAAAACCCTATCCTTCGACACGCCAAAATCAACAAAGATCTGGCGACCTATCTGCACGCATTTTACCTCTATGTCAACTCTACGATCTTTCTGGAGTCTCCGTCGCAGATCGTACGCAGTATCGTCAACTCCCAGCTTTTCGGACTGATCTCCGAACGGCTTGCGACCAAACGTGCACAGCAAAAAGACGGTACGATCGATGAAACGATGAAAAAAGAGGCGCTGACAAATATCCGGCGTAAAGCGCTGCTGTTACAGGATCTGACGAAGCCCTATAAAGACAAATACCGTTTTATCAATGCCCTGACACTCGGCGGCGGTGAACTGACGGAGGGCGAAGGTGTCAATCTGCTTAGCATCCACGCTTCCAAAGGTCTGGAGTTCAAAGAGGTTTATATCGTCGATCTGATGGACGGGCGTTTCCCCAACCGAAAGCTCATGAGCAAAAACGGCGGTGACATCGAAGAGGAGCGCAGACTCTTCTATGTGGCGGTTACGAGGGCGAAAGATATTCTCTATCTCTCGTATGCCAAGTATGACCGTGTGAAGAAGATCGACTATATCCATTCGCCCTTTCTGGTGGAAGCAGGGATGGTCAAAGAGGCGGAAGCTGTCACGGCATAAGTTAAAAAAGTTATCATGATTATTTAATAGAGCTCTAAAGTTAAATCTATTATACTTTTTGTTACAAAAATTAAAAGGATTTAACATGAGAACAAATGCTCCTCATTTGGTAACGTGGATCATAGCTGTTGTACTCGGTGCACTCGGTATATTGATAAAACTGGCGATCATCCCGTCGTCTATCATTCCGGTTTCATCTTTCGGTCTGATGACCATCGCTTTTCTTATTCTGGCGGTTGCTACGGTTGTAAACGGTATATAGGTAATATTCACTGTTATAGCGGTAACTTCAATGAAAGTGGGGTATGACAGACTCCACTTCTCTTCTTCGTAAGTTTTTATTTCAAAATGAAATAAAATTTCTCCAAAAGGTAAAAATTTATTATACTATCTCCTATCAAAGGAGAAACAGATGAAAACGATTCATGAACTCTATGTCAATGACAAACCACGGGAAAAAATAGTACAAAAAGGTGTCAAAGCGCTGAAAAATGACGAACTTCTGGCGGTGTTGCTCGGCTCCGGTGTCAAAGGGAAAGATATCCGTAAACTCTCCCGGGAAGTCTCTGACTTGCTGGAAAAGAACTTTGAAAACCTGAGTGTTGAAAAGCTGTGTCAAATTCACGGTCTTGGTATCGCCAAAGCGTCACAGATCGTTGCGGCTCTGGAGCTTTCCAAAAGATTGCTTTCGCCCAATCCGCGGCGGATTATCTCCGCGAAGATGGTCTATGAAGCGCTCTATGCGTTTCGCGATAAGAAGCAGGAGCATTTTGTGGTGCTGACACTCGACGGGGCTTCGCATATCATCAACATCAGGACGGTATTTATCGGTACGCTGACGCAGAGTATCGTCCATCCCCGTGAAGTATTTGCCGATGCCATTGCTGACAGGGCGGCGAGCATCATCATCGCGCATAACCATCCCTCTGGGACGCTCAGGGCGAGTCAGGCGGATATCAGAATCACCGAGCGGCTGAAAGAGGTGGGGTCACTGGTGGGGATAGAACTACTCGATCATGTGATCATCTCCCATACCGGCTACTACAGTTTTTCGGATGAAGGGATGTTGTAGTTGTATCACTGACGCTCCTTCTCTTTGACGGTTCCTTTTGTAATAGGTGTGTCGCAGGTTTTGACGCAGGAACGGTTATTACTGATATCACCAAGTACCCAGTATGTGGAGATGAGCATATAGAGCAGAAAAGCGCCGATAATCAGTCCGACAAGTACGATGTTTTTATATTGTCCGCCGATCATAGTTCGCTCCTGTGTGGTTTTTCATGAAGTAACGATAGCGGAAAAGTGTGTAGTCTCTGTAAAGCGGAGAGAAAAGACGGAGCGCTGCTCCGCCGTCGGTTATTTTTCGTCGTTGAACATTCTTTGGATGCGTTCGGGTTGTTTTTTCCCTTCGATGATAAAGCGCAGTGCGTTGAGGCGGATGAATCCTTCGGCATCTTTCTGGTTATAGACTTCATCTTCCTCGAAGGTGGAGTGCTCTTCGGAGTAGAGGCTTTGCGGTGCGCTTCTGCCGACTACGGTGACATTGCCTTTGTAGAGTTTGAGTCTGACTTCTCCGTTGACGTTTTCCTGCGTTTTATCGATGGCTGCCTGAAGCATCTCACGCTCTGCGGACCACCAGTAGCCGTTGTAGATCAGTTTGGCGTAGCGGGGCATCAGTTCATCCTTGAGGTGTGCCTCTTCACGGTCGAGGGTGATCGACTCGATGGCACGGTGTGCTTTGAGCATGATGGTGCCGCCTGGGGTTTCGTAGCAGCCCCTGGCTTTCATGCCGACATAACGGTTTTCGACGATGTCGATACGCCCGATACCGTGTTTGTTGCCGTAGTCGTTGAGGGTCTTGAGCAGCGTGGCGGGGCTCATCTCTTCACCGTTTATCGCATACGGATCACCCTTTTTGTAGCCGATGGTGATATATTCGGGCTGGTCGGGTGCATTTTCGGGTGCGGTTGTCCAGAGCCACATATCCTCTTCGGGCTCCTGTGCGGGATCTTCGAGGATCTGTCCCTCATAGGAGATGTGCAACAGGTTGGCGTCCATGGAGTAGGGGGAGGATTTCCCTTTTTTCTCTATCTTGATGCCGTGCTCTTCGGCGTAGGCGAGCAGTTTTTCACGGGAGTTGAGATCCCACTCTCTCCAGGGTGCGATGACATGGATGTCGGGGTCGAGTGCAAGGTAGCCGAGTTCGAAGCGTACCTGGTCGTTTCCTTTTCCGGTGGCACCGTGGCTGACGGCGTCCGCTCCCGTTTTATGGGCGATTTCGATCTGCTTTTTGGAGATGAGGGGTCTGGCGATGGAGGTGCCCAGGAGATATTCGCCTTCGTAGATGGCGTTTGCCCTGAACATCGGAAATACGAAATCTCTGACGAACTCTTCTCGGAGGTCGAGGATGAAGATGTTTTCGGGTTTGATGCCCAGATCGAGGGCTTTCTGGCGTGCGGGTTCGACCTCTTCGCCTTGTCCGAGGTCTGCGGTGAAGGTGACGACTTCGCAGTTGTATTCATCCTGGAGCCATTTGAGGATGATGCTGGTGTCGAGTCCTCCGCTGTATGCGAGAACGGCTTTTTTGATCTTTTTTTTCATCGGTTTTTCCTTGTTGTTGATATGTTGTCCGGCGGGAGTTTACTGCGTAGTGAAAAAAGAGGACAAATCCTCCCTGCGGTCTGAGCCTCTTTTTTCACTACACAGCAGACTCCCCGGCAACTTGCAATCAGAAAGGAAAATCATGACAAAAGATATCAAAAAAGCGGTTCTCGCCTACAGCGGAGGACTCGACACCAGCATCATCCTCAAATGGCTCCAGGATGAGTACAACTGCGAAGTGGTCACCTTCACCGCGGACCTCGGTCAGGGCGAAGAGGTCGAACCCGCACGCCAGAAAGCCCTCG
>QNZT01000025.1 GCA_003978455.1 Sulfurospirillum sp. | reverse complement strand
TTGTTTTTCTTCTTTCGAACTCTCAAATGCATATGAAATTGTACTCATTTTTGCTATGAGGCACACAAATTGGGTCTTGCTATAAATTAAAATGCCCTATCTCAGGGACTTTCTATAGGTTGCTAATTGTTGGGTTGAGATAACGCGGAAGTCAGGAAATAAGTAACAAAACAAATAGACTACAACTTAATCATAACATCTCCCGTGATCCGTAGAGTGCGTCGACTGTCTGGAGGTAGTTGTGTGCGAGGGGTTCTCTGCTGGGTTTTGCGGTATCCGCCGGGAGGGTAAATGTTTCGTCGTTTCAGGCGTTTTACGGGAGATCAGACGATCTTTTGCGCCAACTGCTCCGGTAAGAGTCCCAGTGACTCTTCGACGAGTCTGGTGTTGCCGTGCGTGATGAAGTCATCTTCATACTCAAAACTGACTACTTCCACCGCTTCATGAAGATTGTTTTCTGCCAGAAATTCACAGATCGCACTGCCGACTCCGCCCATCTTCGCACTGTCGCTGAAGATATACCAGCGGCTGTATCTGCCGGCGAGTTGTGCCAGAAGTCTGGTGTCGAGCGGTTTGACAAAAACCAGATCGAGTAGACCGACTTCCCTCTCGAGCAGTTTCATCGTTTCATATGCGCGTCCCACACCGGCTCCGTAACCGATCAGCAGGATATCGGAGTCTGCATCTTTTAGCAGCTCCGCTTTGCCCAGTTCCATCGGTTTGCTTTTGTACGGTGTGGCGGTAAAAGTGCCTCTGGGATAGCGGAACGCACACGGTGTCTGCATCCGGTGTGCAAAATCGACGGCATGGTGCATGGAGGCTTCGTCGCGCGGTGCAAAGAGTGTCATGTTGGGAATGGCACGCAGATAGGAGATGTCAAAAGCGCCTTGATGCGTCTCTCCGTCTTCCCCTACGATGCCTGCACGATCGATGGCAAATACCACCGGTAGCGCCATGATACAGGCATCGTGGATCACCTGATCGTAGGCGCGCTGTAAAAAGGTGGAGTAGATGGCGATAAAGGGTTTAAATCCCTCTTTTGCCATCGCGCACATCGAAGTGACAGCGTGCTGTTCCGCGATAGCGACATCCCAGAAACGCTCCGGATAGACTTCCATCAACTCTTTGATCCCCGTACCGCTTGGCATCGCGGCGGTGACACCGACCACTTTGTCATCTCTTTTTGCCACTTCCATCAGTGCTTCGGCAAACATTTTGGTGGCATTTTTGACACCGTTTTTATTGAGTGGTTCGCCGGTATCGATGTCAAATCTGCTCACGCCGTGCCAGTGTTCATAGTAACCTTCGGCGATCTGATAGCCTTTGCCTTTGATCGTCTGGGCATGGATGATCACCGGGCGTTTCATCTTTTTGGCAAGCGTATAGGCTTCGATCAGCGCATTGAGATCGTGACCGTCCACCGGACCGATATACTCCAGACCCAGCTCTTCGAAGAGCAGCCCCGGGGTGATCAGTTTCATGCTCTCATCAAACCGTTTGGCGATATAGGTCGCACCTTCGGGAAGATGTTCGAGAATCTGTTTGGTCTGTTGTTTCAGCTTTTGGTAAAAGTTCCCCGCCATCACCTGGGAGAGATAGTTGCTGATCGCGCCGATCGGTTTGGCGATGCTCATCTCGTTGTCGTTGAGGATGATGACGGCAGGCAGTTTGATATCTCCGAGTTCGTTCATCGCTTCATAGACCATTCCCGCAGTCATGGAGCCGTCCCCGATCAGTGCAACGGGGATACGCTCTTGCTGCTTGAGTTTGATCGCTTTTGCCGCGCCGGTCGCCAGTGAGATGGAGGTGGAGCTGTGTCCCGCTATGAAGTAGTCATAGGGTGATTCGGAGGGTTTTGTGTAGCCGCTCATCCCGCCGAACCGGCGCAGGGTATCGAACTCTTCCCATCTGCCGGTCAGCAGTTTGTGTGCATACGCCTGATGGGAGACATCGAAGATGAAGGGATCTTTGGTGACATCGAAGACATAGTGCATCGCAACGATCAACTCTACCGATCCGAGTGTACTGCTGAGGTGTCCGCCGTTTTTGCTGACGGTTTGCAGGATCTTTTCCCTGATTTTTGCGCATAAATCGTTCAGTTCATCTATCGTGTAGTTTTTGATATCCATTTAACTCTCTTTTTGCAGAAACTGGAGGGCTTGTCTGTAGCGTGTGTGTATCGTACCGTCTATATTTTCATCTCCGCCCATCAGGACAACTCCGCCTTTTTGTATCGCTTCGTCTGATTCAATTTTAATGAGACTTTCTTTAAAGTGACTTGATATAGCGGCGAAGTCTTCAGGATTTACTTTAAGTGTGACCTGGCTACTCTCCCGGATGCTTTTGAGCAAGTATTCGGCTATCTCCACGGCGATCTGAGCGGAGTTTTTCTCTACCTCTTTGAGGATCACCTTTTTTGCCAGAAGGAGGGCGGTTTCGATCAGCTCCTTTTCAAGCGATTCCAGCGTCTGATCAAACTGGTGCTTTTTTTCATCGAGTGCGGTGATGGAGTTGATATACTGGGATTTGAGGTTTTCGATCTCTTCGTGCATCTCTTCATGAAGTGTTTTCATCGCTTCTTGCCTGCCTTCTTCCCGTGCTGCCTCTTTTGCCTGCTCCAGCTCCTGAAGATGTGCCTGTTGCACTTTTTCGAGTTCCATCTGTAGTCGCACGACATCGGATGTGAGTTGGTCTATCTTATCGAGGAGGGTTTCACGCTCTTTGGCTTCAAAGATGGTAGGGGGTTTCTTTTCATCATCATGGTCAGGGGAAGTAGTTTCATGAGAAGCGGACGCTTGCTCTTTGGAAAGCTGCTCCTGGCTGACAAAAGGATTCTCTTCTGATGCGACGATATCATCGACATGAACATCAAGTTTTGCAAAAGTAAATTTTTGAATGGAATTGCTCTTCTTTTCGTCAGGGTTGATGATATTTGCCATCGTTATTCGATCACTTCATCCGCTTCACCGAGCTGGACAAGTCCTTTGTCAGCAAGCTTCTGTACCTCTTCGACGATTTTTCGCTGTGCCTCTTCGACATCCTTGACTTTGGTCGGACCCATAAATTGCATCTCTTCTTCAAAAGCTTCCGCCGCACGGGTGGACATATTTTCGAGAAACTTCTGTTTCAGTTCGTCTCCGGCACCTTTGAGTGCAACCATAAGCTGATTTTTATCGAGTGCTTTGAGCAGTTCACGGATGGCATTTTTGTCGAGTTTACTGATATCTTCAAAAGTGAACATGAGATCTTTGATGGTCGTAGCGAGTTCGGCATCGGTTTTTTCGATTAGTTCGATGGTCGATTTGGTTGCTTTTTGTCCCAGTTTGTTGAGTAGTTCCGCTACGGCACGCGGTCCGCCTACTTCCACTTTGTAGGAGGTGAGGGATTCGAGTTTGCTTTCGAGTACCGCAGAGACCCTTTTGATGATTGCAGGGGAGATATCGCCCAGATTTGCCATACGGATCGTTACATCCGCCCTCAGGTTATCATCAAAGTAGGAGAGCGTCTCCGCTGCCGATACCGGACTCATATGTGCGAGAATCAGTGCGATCGTCTGGGGGTGTTCGGAGATGATGAAGTCAGCGAGTTGATCGGGTTTGACCTTTGACAGGAAGTTGAAACTTTTGGCTTCTCCCAGCTCTTTGGAGAGACGGGTCAGGATCTTTTGTGCGGTTTCAGGACCAAATGTTTTAAAGAGGATCTCTTTGGCATACTCCAGACCGCCGCTGACGATGAAGTTGTTGGATTGCATCAGTGCAAAGAACTCTTCGAGTACTGCTGTTGCGATCGGCTTATCGACATTTTTGAGTCTGGCGATTTCTGCCGAGAGATCGGTGATCATATCGATATCGAGATTAGCGAAGATTCTTGCCGTAGTGTCCTCCCCCAGTTGTGTCAGAAAAATAGCGATTTTTTGTCTCATACTAAGGGATTCCAAAATCTCCTGTTGCGATTTTGTTAAAGTTGTTTGTTTTGCCATTGGTTACATCTCGTGTTCTTCTTCTATGATTGATTTGATCAGTTTTGCGGTATCTTCTGGATTTTTGTCGATTTCATGACGAATCTTCTCCAAAATCACTTCGTGTTTGATCTCCTCTTTGTCAAGCTCTTTGCCCAAGCCTAGCTCCTCTTCGGCACGCCTTTTGGCTTCATTGTACTCTTTGAGAATCTCATCCTCTTTCTCCTCCTCTTCGAGTTCGCTTTCGGCATCGGTGATCTCTTCCTCCTCCTTGTACTCTTCGAGCATCTTTTCGCCAAACGGTGTGATCACCTTTTTATAGAAGACAAAAAGTAGTGCGAAGGCGAAGAGATATTTCAGCAACGGTAAAAACGGGTTGATATACCGTTCTGTGACCATTTGGATTTCCCCTGACATTCCCTTCGCTTTCTCTCCGGAGAGAGGATTGAACTCAAAGTTGCTGACAGTGATCTTGTCTCCCCGTTTGTCATCGTAGCCGATACTGTTTTTGACGATATTCTCAATCGCTGCGATCTCAGTCTTGTCAAGAGGTATATAGACTTTTTTCTCCTCCTGTGTTTTGGGGTCGGTCTCGATTTTATACTTGCCGTCGACAACCACAGCCGCCGTGATACGTTTGAGTGTTGCAAACTCTCCCCTGATATTGGTCACTTTTTTGGAGATCTCGTAGTTGGTAGTGGTGGAACTTTTCTCATACTTTTCGCCGGCAGGCTTGTTCTTTTTGGTTCCCTCTACCGGACCGATGTTGCTGATGGCTCCGGGAACACCGCCGACGTTTTCCGGTGTGGCTCCCACTCTCTTCTCTTCGAGATTCTGTTCACTGCGCACGACCGACTCGGGATCGTAGTATTCGCTGACGATATCTTTTTTCTGGAAGTCAAACTCGGCAGTCACTTTTGCGACGACTTTCTCTGTGCCTCCGAGTACAGGGGCGAGCACCTTTTCGATCTTCTTCTCATAGGCGCGTTCAAACTCTTTGCGGTATTTGATCTGGGCAGCAACGATTTCGGGTGCATATCCTGAGATCTCATCGTCTCCGAGCGGTTCACCGTCCTGATTGACCAGTTCGACATTTTCGGGACTCAGTTTGGGAACCGAGGCGGCGATGAGGTTTTTGATACCTTTGATCTGGCGTGAGGTGAGTTTCGTGCCCGCATATAGCTTGATCAAAACCGAAGCGGTGGGTTCGCTCTTCTTTTCGACAAAGACACTCTCTTTGGGCAGTGCGATATGCACCTGTGCATCTTCGACAGGGCTGAGGCTGATGATGGTGCGTGCGAGTTCACCTTCCAGTGCGCGGAGGTACTTGATCTGTTGTGCGAAGTCTGTCTCACCGAAATCGGTTTTGTCGAAAAGTTCAAAGCCGATTTTGCTGTTTTTGGGAATCCCCTGTGCCGCGATGGTGATGCGCTCTTTGTAAACGTATGCTTTGGGCACTTCGATGGTGTTTTCGTTTTTGATACGGTAGGGAACGTTGTCTTTTTCCAGCTGCTGGATCACCAGTGCAGAGTCAGAGGGAGAGATGTTATCAAAAAGTATGCTATATCCGTCACTCTCTTTTTGATGGCTTGTGTAGAGGATCAGAAAGACTAGAAAACCGATGACAGCGAGTGTAGAAACCCCTATGATGATCTTCTGTCGAACGGTAAGTTTTGTAAAAACGCCAGAAATCTGGGCGATAAGTGTTTTAAAGTCCATCTAGTAACAAAAACCTTTTATAGTAGCGGTGCTATCTCCGTGAAAAATCTCTCATTTTGTTCGGGTCTACCGATGGTAACCCGTATACCGTTGAGACCGTAGCTTTGTAAATCTCGTATTATTATACCTTTTTTTAGTAACAGTTGCGCTATTTCGCTTGCATTTTTTTCCTTTTTAAAAAGTAAAGTAATAAAATTTGTATAGCTATCTATAAAATCTATTTTATTTTCTTTGGCAAAGGCTTCATACTTTTGCATCTCCCGGAAGTTGTTTTCGATCCCTTTTTGAACAAACGCTTCATCTTCCATCGCCGCAGTTGCGGCTTTGAGAGAGAGGGAAGTGACATTGAACGGCGGGCGCATCTTGTAGAGGGCGTTCATGATCTCTTCGGTTGCGATACCGTAGCCGACACGCATGCCTCCCAGTCCGTACGACTTGGAGAAAGTCCCCAGATAGAGTGTATTTGGAAAGGTTTCGATCAACTCTTTGGGGTCGATCTTTTTTGCCGGATCTTTTGCCGCGGCAAAATCCTGATACGCACCGTCCACGACGACCATCGTATTGTCATCGATTTTGGAGATAAACTCGAAAACATCTTTTTTGTCCAGAGACTCACCCAGCGGATTGTTGGGCAGGCAGAGGAAGATGATGCCCACGTCACCATCCTTTTTGTAGAGGTGGTAGAACTCATCCAGGTTGTGTTGATGTGAAGGGGTTTTGATCACTTTCGCACCGATCTGTTTTGCATAGATATCGTACATAGCGAAGGTGGTTCTAGCGGTCAGTACCTTTTTGTGCTTGTTGGCTTTGGCGTTGATCGCAAAGGAGATCACCTGATCGCTGCCTGCACCGATGATCAGGTTTGCGGTCTCGATGCCGAACTTTTTGGCAAGTGCGGTTTTGAGTTCCAGCATACTGTCGTCTGGGTACATATAGACATCGGGAGCATAGTTTCGGATCGTTTCGACCACTTTTTCGCTCGTGCCGAACGGGTTTTCGTTGGAAGCGAGTTTGACGATATCCTCCGGAGGGATGCCGTACTCTCTCATGACAAGTTCGATCGGCTTGCCTCCTTCGTAGGTTTTGATAGACTCCAGTTGTCTGTTAAAGCGCATCTTTCTCTCCTGATACATAGCTGCCCAG
The DNA here is from genome assembly GCA_003978455.1 of Sulfurospirillum sp. Lineage (GTDB taxonomy): Bacteria > Campylobacterota > Campylobacteria > Campylobacterales > QNZT01 > QNZT01. The sequence continues at coordinate 2,002 of QNZT01000025.1, read as the reverse complement.
CCATTTGATTTCACCGGCTGATTTTTTGATCACATCCTGTATGTTCTCATCGTCGATATGCCCTTTGAAGTCGATAAAAAACATAGACTTGAACTGCTCCTCTTTGATCGGACGGGATTCGATTTTGGTCAGGTTGATACCGTGATCCTGGAAGTTTTTCAGAAAATTGACCAGACTGCCGGGACTGTTGTCCGTTTTGGCGATGATAGATGTCTTGTCATCGCTGCTGGGTTGGTTTTTGAAATCGCTCAGGATCAGAAAGCGTGTCCGGTTGGCGAGGTTGTCTTCGATCTTTTCAAAATGGATCGGCAGTTTGTAGAGCTTTGCCGCGATCGCCGAACAGATCGCCGCACCCTCCTTGTCCTCTTTCGCTTTCTGTGCCGCTGCGGAAGTGGAGTAGGTAGGGATAAACTCCACATCCATCAAAAAGTGCTCTTCGAGAAAGTTTTTGCACTGGTTATACCCCTGTGGATGGGAGTAGATGCGTTTGATATCTTTCAGATCTTCCGCAAGTGTGGCAAAGGAGTGGTGGATATCGATATAGAGTTCCGCAACGATTTTGGAGTCGTACTTGTTGAGGCAGTCGATTGTGGTGCCGACGGCGCCCTCGGTATTGTTTTCGATGGGAACGACACCGTACTTCGCCTCCTGGTTCTGAAGTACTTTGAAGACTGCTTCGATTGAGTTGAGGGGCAGGTAGTAACTCAGTGCACCGAAACGGCTCTCCGCCGCTTGATGAGAGTAACTTCCCTCAGGTCCAAGGTAGGCGATCTTCTCCGGCAGTTCCAGATTTCGGCTGACGGCAAAGATCTCCATGTAGATCGCTTCGATCGCTTCGGGTGTCAGGTCACCATCGTTTTGGCGGTTGAGGCGTTCGAGTATCTCCCGTTCGCGTTCAGGACGGTAGATGCTTGAACCGTCGTTTTGTTTGAGTCTGCCGACCTCTTTGACAAACTGCATCCGCCGGTTGAGCAGCTTTAAAAGTTCGTCATCGATTTGGTCGATCCCTTTGCGTAGTTCTTCGAGTGTCATCATGAATCCTTTAGATAATCCTTCTCCAGCATGATCATATCTTCAAATGTTTCACGTCTTCGGATAAGTCGGTCACTGCCGGCTTCGACTGCCACTTCCGCGACACGTCCTCTGGTGTTGTAGTTGGAGCTCATCGTCGCGCAGTAGGCTCCCGCACTGTGGATGACAAGCAAGTCGTTTTCCCGTGTGGCGGGGAGGTTGATATTTTTGGCAAAGAAGTCCCCGCTTTCACAGACCGGTCCGACCACATCGCAGTCTGAAACCTCCTCGTCCTCTGCCTTGCCGATGATCTCGACTTTATGGTAGGCGTTATAGAGTGAAGGGCGGATCAAGTCGTTCATACCGCCGTCCACGATCACAAAACGTTTGTCGCCGTTGGTTTTTTCATAGAGTACCCGTGTCAGAAAGTAGCCGCTGTTGGCTGTCAAGTAACGCCCCGGCTCACACATGATCGTCACATCCAAACCTGTCAGTGTGGAGAAGATCGCCTGCGCATAGTCGTAAGGTTCGATCAGCTTTTCATCATCGTACTGTATCCCCAGTCCGCCGCCGATGTCGAAAAATTTGATGTCGATTTTGAGCACTTTGAGGCTGCGTACCAGCTCGGCGACGATAGCGCTTGCCTCTTTGATTGGTTCGAGTGCGGTGAGCTGGAGGCGTGGCCATGGCAGCGACCGCCGGAATTACCGGGGGCATGACGATAGGGCTGAACGCCGCCTTTGGCCGTCGGTGGACAGAGAACCTGGGCACCAACCTGCTGTTGGGTGTTGGGGGTGTCGGCGTTGCCTTCATCCAGGCCTGGGCCTTCCAGGCGGTGATGGGACGGGTTGCCCCGCCGGTGGCGGCCCGGGTGGTGCAGGTGTGTCAGGCCCATCCGGCGGTGTGCGGGGTGGCGCAACCGGCCCTATGGCTGGCCGACAAGGGCTGGAACGCCTACGACGCCTGGCAGGCCGGGCAGGTGCTGAAGGAT
>QNZT01000004.1 GCA_003978455.1 Sulfurospirillum sp. | reverse complement strand
CGGTATCGTTTTGTAACGTTTTTACAGTATCAAGAAGTAAAATATATTTATCATAAAGATAGATACGCACAGCATCGGCACTTTTCATCTCTTTGGTGATAACCTCTGTTGCGGAGGCGATACGTTTTTGTTCGAGATCTTTGAAAATAGTATATATATTGTATGGATTTCTGGACGGATTTCCGAAAAGTGTGAGATACTTTTGTTCATATCTCGGATCGTTGCTAACATCTGATTCGATATACTTTCCGATGTAAGTATCATGAAGCTTTTTTGATGTTTCATGAGTGAAACAGTTGTCCGGGACTATAAGGATGTAAAGACCTTTGAGATGGCGATGATACGCTTCGATGTGGACGGTGCATGTTTCGAGTTTTAACAGATAATCATCCAGACGAATAGGTGCGCCTTTTCGCTTCTTTTTTTTCTGTTTAAATTTTTTTTTGCTAACAGGCTTGTATATAACGCTCTTTGCAGGTTCCAGTCCTCTTTGTATCACTTTATGATAGCTGTTGTGAGTATGAATATATTTTGTCTCCCTGCACAGTTTGACTTTAGTGAAGAAAATATCTGACGGATAAACCTTTGTTTGCAGATCTTTCAATATCGATACAACCTCTTTTCTTAGAAGAAAACGTCTGTACTCTTTATGCATGAAATACTCCTATTATGAGTATTATACAATAAAAAGTTACCGATTTAATTTATTTTGTCTAATAAGTAAAAAAAAATTGTCAGTGTGAATTTTTGGAACAGTTATGATGAGTTGAGCGTCTGTAACCCTAAAATAGAGAAGTCTTAAATAGAGGCAGGAAGAGATGTTTGTGGAAGAGAAGTGCCTGTTTCTCTTCCCGATCGGATAGTGGATTGTCTATCAGACTCTGCCTCTGATATAGTAACTATTGTTCTGCGGCTGATAGATCAACTGCACTTTATATTTCTGAGCCCAGCTCTGTACAATTTCATCGACACTTTTTTCAATCTCTTCGGAAGAGATATCTTTTTTGATTTTGAGAAGATTTTTGTTGTTGGAGAGTGTCACATAGGTTTGCATTGATTTGAGGGTATCGTTCAGCTGGATAACATGCTTTTCAAGATACTCAAAGCCGTCTGTATTTTCGATCACTTTATTCAATTTTTCTTTGTTTGCCTGGTTGGCAGGATAGCCTAACTGAATCAAAAACCCATCATTCTCAAGCTGTACCATATAAACTCCTTAAAAATTTTATTTACACAAGAAATTATATCGATTTTTAACTGTGCGAACTCTTAAAACTTATTAAAAATTCTAATGTAAATTAACTTTGTTTCAGAAATTATAAAATTATAATTTAATAGACAAAGTTTAATTTTTTTTAGTACGATAATGGTCTTCTTTACTGTATAATTACACACATTTTTTATTGAGTAATGATTGAAAGAGTTAGGTATGCAGAGCAGACAGATACAGGTCTTTGGGGTGATTGGAAGTAGCGTTTTGGTGCTTTTTATCGTCATCTTTCTGGGTGCGGATATTCAGAGACTACTGCAAAATTTCACTCAGGGGACTATTTCGCTGACGCCGATAAGTGATGATCAGGTCGTGATGGAAGCATCGGCTGTCAAAGATCTGACTGACCGGATCAATAGTGAGAGCCGTGAGCTTCTTCAGTCGATGCAGGCGCATAAAGTCCAGACAGAGTATAAAGAGTATAAAGTCCAAACAGAGCAGCCAGAAAAAAAGACTCCGCAAACTCTGACAGAGCAGGAGAGAGAATCTGTACCGGTTGATGTCACACAACAGCCGTCGCAAATTACCGGGATGTCTGATGATGTGCAGGCAAAGGCTTTATCAGATATTGAAGTACAGAAGCGTGTTGTTCCCGATATCGAAGTCAATACAGAGACTACTGAGAGTGTGAACAGCGAGATTCGTACGCTATTGCGTTCAGTTCCCTTCTTTCGGCACAGTGAGGGACTGACACCGGAGAATGAGAGGGTTTTGGATGCCATCGCCGAGAAACTTACATCGATCGATTATCCCTATACGCTAGTAGTTGAAGGTCATACAGAATCAGGAAGTGTACCGGATATGAGTGAAAAGATGGCGTTTGATGTCGCATCATATCTGAAGCGTAAACTTTCTGCGGTTGTGATAGATAGCGTTGGATATGCCGACGCCTATCCGATTATCGATGATCCGGCAAATATAGAGAACAGAAGAGTAGAGATTATAGTAAGAAGGAGTGAAGGGTGAGTATATTTATGGTAGAACTGGCTGCGGTACTGGCGGGGCTGATACTGTTTGGATATTTTATAGGATATTTTTACGGAAAGACAAAAACAGAAGAGTTGTTTCATGAAAAGATCGCGAAACTGACAAAGATCATCAACGAAAAAAATCAGATGATTATCAAGATCAAAGGTGATCTGAGGGTGTTGCAGAGACGTTACGAGAGCGGTGCCGTAGCAAAAGAGCGTGTAGAGTACGAGATTTCCCGTAAAAATGAGGAACTTTCCAAAGTGAGAGAGAGCTACAATGAGCTTGAAAATCTGATCAAAGAGATCCAAAAAGATTTTCATATGATCAAACATGACAAAGAGCTTTTGCTTAAAGAGCTGGAAGAGAAAAAGCAACTACTGCACAATCAGGACAATATCATCGTACTGCTTGAAAAAAAGATCAGGGAGCTTTCGCAAATAGCGGAGTAGTCAGGGGAAAACAGACCTTTGCAGATCTTTTGAATTTCGATACAATAGTGCTATGCCTGGAGGAATCGTACCATGCTGAAAAAACTATGTATCGGAGTTATGCTCACTATGTCACAAGCACACGACTACACAAATCATCTTGTTCATGAAGATTCTCCGTATCTGCAGCAACATGCGCACAATCCTGTAGCATGGTATCCCTGGAGTGAAGAGGCATTTGCCAAAGCGAAAAAAGAGGACAAACTTATATTTCTTTCAGTGGGGTATTCGACTTGTCACTGGTGTCATGTGATGGAACATGAGTCGTTTGAAAATGAAAAGATCGCCCGATATCTCAACAAACACTATGTCAGTATCAAAGTAGACCGTGAGGAGTTACCGCATATCGACAGGTACTATCAAGATATATATATGTTACTCAATAAACGCTCCGGAGGCTGGCCTTTGACGATTATCATGACACCGGATAGAAAACCTTTTTACGCAGCGACCTATCTGCCTCCGGACAATCGCTATGGCAGACCGGGGCTCTATGGGATAGCGCAGTATCTGTACGAGACATACCGGGACAAACGTGAAGATGTCTATAAAAGTGCCAAATCTATCGAAGCAGCTATGAAAAATATCTCTTCCAAGAAAAAGAGGCCGGTATCAGCAGAGTATGTCGGGAAGAAACTCTCTGAAACGTTTGTTTCGGGTGTCAGTGCACAGTATGACAGAAGATACAAAGGGATCGGAACCGCACCGAAATTTCCCCATGCGACAACCCTTCAGACACTGCTGACGATATACAGAGTGACAGCAGACAAAGAGGCGCTTCAGATGGCGACCGATGCTCTTGAATCAATGGCTAAAGGGGGTATTTACGATCAGATCGAAGGCGGCTTTTACCGTTACAGTGTTGATGCAGAGTGGATGGTACCCCATTTTGAGAAGATGCTCTATACCAATGCCGAATTGATTGAAGCATATACCGATGCCTGGCTCCTGACAAAAAATCCGCTTTTTAAAGAGGTGATAGCCAAAACTGTAGATAACATAACAGCAAGGTTTTACAAAGAGGGGTTGTTCTTCTCCGCCAGCGATGCCGACAGTGACGGGGAGGAGGGGAGATACTTCGTGTACGGGTACGAGGAAGCTTATGAAGCACTGAGAGGGGGAGGTGTGAGCAAAAAAGAGGCAAAAATAGCACTCTCCTATCTGGGGATCACGCCTGCGGGCAATTTTGAAGGCAAAAGCAATCCCCATATCACTTCTGCGCAGAAGCCTGAAGCTATCGAAAAAGCGATCGCAATTTTAAAGCAGTTGCGAAAAGGACGAAACTACCCTTTTATCGACTACAAGATACAGACTTCATGGAATGCACTCTATATCGAGGCACTGCTCAAAGCGTCCGTGATTGACCGAAGCTACCAGGAGCAGGCACTTTCAGCACTGGAAAAACTGCTTGAGAAACTCTTTGTCAAAGGAGAACTTTACCATCAGATCGTTTTGACCAAAGCGCCGAAAGTTAAAGCTTATCTTGAAGATTACGCTTTTTTGATATCTGCACTTATCGCAGCACATCAGACGACGCTGGATGGCAAGTATCTCTCTTTGGCAGAAGAGTTGATGCAAAAGGCGATCGGTAAGTTTTACAAAGAGGGGCATTGGTATATGGCGGAAGATGACTTCGTATCGGAGGATTCCGTTTATGATACCTCCTATCGGAGCGCTTCGGCTGTGATGATAGATACTATATTGAAAATAGCCAACCTGACCGAAGATCATAAACTCTACAGTTTTGCCGTAGATGCCTTGCATCAAGTCAGTGGTGAGATGGTACATTCCGCAGCCAATTTTCCGACCCTCGTTCGTGTTTACCTTGGAAAAGAGCAGGGGTGGGTGACACTCAAAGGTCAAAAAGAGTCACTTCTGCAAGCGAAAAAAGAGATTGCCGCCATACGTTATCCGTTTATACTCTGCAAAGAGGAGGAGAGCAAACAGTTTCTTGCCTGTAAAATAGACAGATGTTTCGCCACTGATACAAAACTTGAGTATGTTTTAGAAAAAATAGAATAATTTTTATTATTTCATTAAATAAATTCGTAATCCTGCCGATTTACAGAAATATCGATATTTCGTATAAGGATAGCAGGGTGGCACTACTGGATATATTTAAAAAATCTGTATCATCAGAGTCGCAAGCAGATGTATTGGATAGTACAGAGTTTGAAAATATTACACTTTATAGCAATAATATACCTGCTGACCTTGCCGAAACAGCCGCCCGTTTTGGTCTGAACCCAAAACAGCTTGATTTCAGAATCCTTGCCTATAAAACGCTCTATCGTAAAAAAGATGCTCCCAAATACAAAGAGCTCACACTGCTGGAGCAGGAGAAGTTTTTTACGGAAGAGAATCTTCGCAACCCCTCACTCGATATCACCCAAAAAATCAAAATCGAGATTTTTTTACGAACTAAAGCTTCAAAATTTCCCATCAAGATGGCTATTGGCGGCAATAAGTCACTGACAAAGATCATGATGAAAATCCCGGAGCAGAACAATATCCGCTATCATGAAGAGTTGTACAGTGAACTTGTGGCACAGATCGATATTCGAAAAGCGAGACTGGGATTGTTGATCGGGTTTATATCGCAGCGTGCCAAAGAGCAGATAAAATCGCTCATCTCCGATATACAGGTAAACGCAAAAGTATCGAAAGAGTATATGATATCGATTTGTGAAGGGCTGGAGCCGATCGATCAGAACAACGGTGAACTGATATTGCACTATCAGGAGAAGAAGAGTGATGAAGAGGAACACTCTGAATTGGATAGGGTAGATCATGGTCAGCGTAACTTCATGCATACCGTTAAAGAGGGTGAACTGGTGATAGAGTTGCGTCGTTTTCGCGAGGGAAGGCACGGACGTAACTGTAAAGGAGAAGTGCTGAAGTTTGACAAAATGGAACTTTCCGGCGATCTTGAGGTCAAAGTGAGTGAAGATTTTAGGGTGGAAGAGAGTGATGACATAAGCTACTATTATGCCTTGAAAAATGGATTTGTCTACCGTACAGATGACAATCATTTCGAGATACGCGATGAGCTCTGTGTCGATGAAGTGAGTTTTCGCTCCACCGGCTCTATCGAAGCGGGTGATGACGAACAGGATATCAAAATCAATATCGAAACAAAAGATGTACTGCGTGATGCAATCGGGCAGGGTGTCAAGATCGAAACAAGTGAAGTCAAAACCACCGGCAATATGGGAAGCGGTGCCGAGGTGGTTGCACAGAAAGTAGAGATCGGCGGACAGACCCATCAGAGTGCGAAGATCATCGCCGATGATGTTACGGTACACCTGCACAAAGGGATTATCGAAGGCGCGGATGTGGTCCATGTCAATATCCTCGAAAACGGGAAGATCGAAGCGAACAAGGTCTATGTCGAGAAACTTTCAGGCGGAGAGATTGTCGCTAAAGAGGTCTATCTCAAAGAGGTACTCTCCAATGCTACCGTATATGCCGCCGAACACATAGAGATAGATATACTCAACGGTAACGGCAATAAATTTATCATCGATCCAAAGTGCAAAAAAGATTTTAAAGAGCGCGTTGAAAAAGTGGAAGAGGATATCACCAGGCTGAGAGAGGAGATCAAGAAAAAGACCAAGAAAATCAAAGTACTGCGCCGCAAAATCCAAAACGACCAGGAAAATATCAACCAGATCAATGAAACGGTTCTCTCCCTGAAAAGACACAATACAAACGTACCGGTCTCTCTCATCAACAAACTCAAGTCAAATCAGGAAAATATTAAAGAGCATAATTCATTATTAAAAGAGTTAAAAGATGATAAAATGGTGCTTGAAAAACTCGATTCCGACCTCAAAGAGCTGATCAACGCCGTTTTTAAAGCGGAAGTGATCAACCACTCGGTTTGGAAAGAGTTCAACGAAGTGAAGTTCAAAGTAGTAGAGCCGCCGGTGGAAGTTTCCCACCTCTTTGTCGATGGTGAGATGAGTGAAAAGATCACGATCAAAACGATGGAGGACGGCAAGTACGTACTGGAACGAAAATCGTAATCTCCGCAAAGGAATGTTTTACATATGATCATCGCCATCGAAGGTGAAGTGGTTCACAAAGAACCGACACTGCTTCATCTCAAACTCCCCAACGGTCTGACCTATCTGGTACACATCTCTCTCAACTGCGCCGCATCGATCGATACAAAGCGTATTGCGCTGCACACGACTCAGATTTTCAAAGAGGATAGCCAAAATCTTTACGGATTTGCGACGATGGATGAGAAACAGATGTTTGACAGGGTCATCAAGATCACGGGGATCGGTCCAAGCACCGCACTGGCGATCTGTTCCACCTTTACACCCGAAGATTTTGCCAGAGCGGTGATGGCGCAGGATGTCACCGCGATCAAAGCGGTACCGGGAATCGGTCCCAAAAGCGCCAAACGTCTTTTGGTGGAGTTGGGGGATTTTGTGCTGGAGAGCAGCGTGACCGATACCGCATCCAAATCGAGACAGGAGGCGCAGATGGCGCTGGAGAGTCTGGGGTTCAAAAAAGAGAAAGTGCAGAAAGTGCTTGCTTCATGTAGATCGGAAAGTACCCAGGATCTGATCAAAGAAGCACTCAAAAATTTATCATAGAGGAAGTAAAGTGAAGTATGCAATCGTTTTCGGCGGAATGAGTTATGAACATGAGATCAGCATCGTCAGTGCCATCGCACTCAAAGATGTGCTCAAAAGAGAGCTGCTTTTTATCTTTTGTGATGCCGCGAGGGAGTTTTACCTGATCCCCGCCTCCAAAATGAAGTCGAAACTCTTCAGCAGCGGGGAGTACCGCAAAGAGGCGAAACTGACACTCAAAAACGGCGGTTTCTACCAAAAAGCGCTCATGAAAGAGAAAAAAATAGACTTCGATGTGGCGGTCAATCTGGTACACGGTGGAGACGGTGAAGACGGCAAACTGGCGGCACTCTTTACCTTTTTCGGCATCCCGTTTATCGGACCGCGTATCGAAGCGAGCGTGCTCAGTTTCAACAAACTCTACACCAAGTGGTATGCCGCAGAGCTGGGTGTCAAAACCGTGGCGTATGAAGTGCTCCATAAAGGAGAGTACAACGTCTCCACACCCTGTCCGTTTATCATCAAACCGCTGCGGTTGGGAAGCTCCATAGGGGTGAGCATCGTCAAAGAGGAGAGGGAACTCAGCTATGCGCTGGATGTGGCGTATGAGTTTGACGATGCCGTACTGATCGAACCGTTTATCGAAGGTGTCAGGGAGTATAACCTCGCCGGCTGTAAAGCGGGTGACAACTATCTCTTTTCCATCGTCGAAGAGCCGCACAAAGAGGAGTTTCTGGACTTTGACAAAAAGTACCTCGACTTCTCCCGTACACAGCAGGTACTCGCCGCGGATATCTCCGATGCGCTGAAAAAGAGACTTCATGAAGCATTTCAAAAGATCTACAACACCCATTTCGAAGGAGCGCTGATCCGCTGCGATTTCTTCGTCATCGACGATGAGATCTATCTCAACGAGATCAACCCCATCCCTGGAAGCTACGCCAACTATCTCTTTGAAGATTTCAGCACAGTCATGGACACACTCGCAAAACACCTCCCCAAAGAGCGCAAAATCCCGGTGGATTATACCTACATAGACTCGATACAGAAGGCGAAAGGGAAATAGGGACACTTTCGCTATTCTGAGACTTTTCTTTATTAAGGCATGTTGTTTGATAGTGGGAATCATTTTAAAGTAAATTTTCATTAATATAACGTATATTCAAATATATTATACAAAGGAGTAAAATGAAAACGATACTATTAGCAACACTTTTAAGCACTACAGCGCTTATTGCTGATATAGCAACAACAGATGTCGCAGGGAAATATACGAGTAAAACGACTTCGATAACCGCTGCAAGCGTGCCTGTACAAAGTATAGATTTAGGATTTGCAAATACTTCAGGAAACACCAAAACACTAAACCTCAATGCAAAATATAGTTTTGAGCATATGCTGGATAGTGAAAGTTATGAGCCGTTTAAATATGGCTTGCAAGCAACAGCTTTTTTAAACAAAGACGACGGTACTAAAACAGCGGAAGAGTATACGGCACTGTTAAATGGTGAACAGGCGCTTCAAAATAATTGGCTGGGATATATTGCACTCGGATGGTTGAGAAATAAATTTAAAAACTATGACAATAAGACATCACTTGCAATAGGTATAGGAAAAACGCTCTTCGAAGATGCAAAACAGAGATTGGTTGTAAAAATTGGACCCGCATATAATATCGAAGAGTATT
>QNZT01000160.1 GCA_003978455.1 Sulfurospirillum sp. | reverse complement strand
TGAAACTGGCTTCTGCGAAAGACTGGTATTTTACCCGTAACGGTAATTTATTGGATAAAACGCTTTTTTTCGATCCAAACGTCTCTCATGACAACGGTACCGGATCGGCAGTTTTAGAGAAATCGGACACTGATTGGGTGAAAACTGACAGGCTCTTCTCTACTTTTCTGGTTCCTGTTGAAGCGGGGAAAAGTTATACGCTATCATTTTGGATGAAAGCGGAGAGTTTGCAACCTTCTCTGGAAGTGTATGGTGTCTATTGGGATCAGGATAAGCAAGAGATTGAAAACTCAAGAGGAACGCAGATTGCAAACTCCAGAACAGGTACGTGGGAGCAAGGGTTTGTGCAAATCAATGTTCCACAAAACAGCAATATTAAATACTTCTCTCTTAAAGTATTTATGGCGCATCAGGGTATCAACGGCAAAATATGGGTAGATGATTTTGCCTTTACAAACGGAACAAAATTGCCGCAAAGATCCCCGAAGAAATCTTTTAACGGTACGATAACCAGAGTTGATAGTCTTGGCAATATGCAGATTTTTGAAAATGGTTTCTGGAGGGACTTTTTCCCGATGGCAATTGTCGATGTAGACAGCCATAGAGACCTAAGTGTATATTCCAATCAGGGATTTAACATGAAGCTCAATGCATGGAGTGCTGCTGATGTTAAAACTGCATATGCGAAGGGATTGTATACCGCACTGAATATCACGTTGCCGATGATGTACGACAGTCAAAATATTTCTGATCTTGAAAATAGATTGCAGAATATTTTAAATGATCCTGATGCAGCGTCTAAATTGCTTTTTTATTATGTAGATAATGAGTTTTACAATCGTCTTCCGAGAGTGGTTAATACAATCAATGCGATCAGGGCAAAAGATGGAGGCAAAAGGCCTGTTTATATGTTGCAGGGAGATTATGGACTGGCGAGAAAATATAATGACCTCAGTGATATCGCAGGTGCATATGTGGCAACAAACAGACTGGTGGAAGATACCAATTTGATCGAGCAGCCGAGTATCTATGAGTATGAGATTATGGATCGTACACCAAATCAGACACAGCCGGTGGTTTTTGCCGAAATCACCAGAGGTGTTCAGGAAAATTTTCGTCCGGTGCTGTTTGGTGCGATCGCCAAAGGCGCAAGAGGTGCAGCGTTCTGGAGGGATGGAGGAAGTTCCGGTGACATCACCAAACGCAGATGGTGGAACGACCTTCCCAATATAAAAGCAGAGATCAATAAGATGATGACAGCCGGTATTATACAGGCGGATCATAATCCTGCATTTTCTACCACTGCGTCCAATCCAAAGATCATAGCAGGGACGAGAGTAGTGAACGGAGTCGGTTACATCATCGCAGCCAACCCGACGAACAGAGCCGTAACATCTTCTTACACGTTAAACGGTCTTGGCTATACACCGTCGGCTCTTCAGGATTTTATTACAGGTGCTGGTACCGGTACAGTGTCGGGTAGCAGTGTGACATTTACGATTCCGGCATATGGCTCAAAAGTGATCAAACTTCTGCAATAACAAGTATCAACAACAGCAGGTCATCTTCTTCTTGTACCTGCTGTTTAATCCTCCTATATAACGCATTGTAATCCCTTTCAGGAAACTCATTGTAATCGTTTTGTAACAAAAAACTGCTATTATCTTCAGGAAAAACTGACAGAAGATCATATAACAGGGAGATTTGTATAGTGCCTGCCGATTTTGTTCACCACGAGAGGAAGCTGAAGCTGTGAGAAGTGCCCATATCGTTATCATCGAAGATGAAGAGGATATCCTCGAACTGGAAGAGTATCATCTGCAGAAGGCGGGGTATGAGGTGACGGGATTTCTCTCCACAAAGAGGGTCGAAGCGTTGCTTGCGGAGGAGGAGGTCGATCTGATGATCGTCGATCGAAATCTTCCCGGCATGGAGGGAAGCGAATTTGTCGCGCAGCTTCGGGACGCAGGGTATCAGATCCCTGTTATCTTTGTATCCGCTAAAGACAGAGACAACGAGGTGGAAGAGGGGTTTCTGCGCGGCGGGGATGACTACTTGACCAAACCCTTCAACATGAACGAACTGCTGCTGCGTGTCAAATCGATCCTGCGTCGCACGATGGGCAGTGCGGAGGGTAGAGTGCTCTACCGTGACCTGATGCTGGAGCTCGATGAACGCAAACTTTTTGTCGAGGGGAGTGAAGTCAAAGTGAGCAGGCTGGAGTTCAGGCTGCTGCACTACTTTATTGCGCACAGGCATGTCGTCCTCACGCGCGATCAGCTGCTCGATGCCGTCTGGGGTGACGATGCGTTCAAACAGGAGAAGACGGTCAACGTCACGATCAACCGGCTGCTCAAAAAGATCGATCCCGACAGATCCAAAGGTTATATTGAACCGGTACGGGGTGTGGGGTACAGACTATGCTGAGACTCGATCAGCTCTACTTTAGAAACTTCTCTATCCTCTTTTTCGTCACGCTGCTGGTAACGGCGGTCAGCGGCTACTATCTGCTGGAGCGCATCGAGATCAGCAACCATAAAACGATGCTCAACAACATGATCGATGCCTATATCGTCTCCGAAAAAGAGCTGAAAAATCCTGACAGAGTGATACAAGCTATCCGAAAAAAGACCGGTGTGCGGATCACGATCATCGACCGCGGGGGGAGGGTGCTCTACGAGAGCAACCGCAAAACCGAAGGGATGGAAAACCACCTCGACCGTCCCGAGATCCGGCAGGCACTGGCGCACGGTGAGGGGTACGCGATCCGCCACTCCGTCAGTGTGGGAAGAGATTTTCTCTACGTCGCCAGAAAAGAGGGGGAGCGTTTCGTGCGGATGGCGTATGCGCTGGACAATATCCAGGAGAAGTTTTTCAAGTTCTGGCTCAAGGCGATGCTGCTCTTTGCCGCAGCAATGGCGTTGGCGTTTTGGCTGGCGATGCGGATCAACCGCAAAATCTCTCATGATCTCGAACAGATCGAAACGGGTCTTGAAAAACTACTGAAGAAAAAGTATGAAGTGCGTTTCGATGAAGTGCGTTGCTGCAAAGAGTTCGATACGATCTCGAAGCAGATCGCCAAAGTGAGCAAAAAATTGCAAAAAAGAGAGCGCCAGAAGGCGAAATATACCAAAAAGCTGAAACTGCTCAGCAAAAAACAGGGCGACATCATCTCTGCGATTTCGCATGAGTTCAAAAACCCGGTTGCTGCGATCATGGGCTATACGCAGACAATTCATGAAGATGACAAGCTGAGTCCGACGATGCGCAAGAAGTTTCTGGAAAAGGTGCTGAAAAACGCGCAAAAGATCACTTCGATGATCGACCGTCTGGCGCTGGCGATCAAACTCGAAAACGAAAACTTCAAACCGCACTTCAGCGACTTCAGGCTGCTCCCGCTTCTGGAAGAGGTGCGTGACAATCTCTTGCAGAAGTATCCCAAAAAGGAGATCGTCATCGATGCGGAAGATCTCAGGGTGCGGGCGGATCGTACGATGTTCGACAATCTCATGACCAATCTGATCGAAAACGCCCTCAAATACTCCGAAGAGGAGGTGACCGTCAGGGTTCAGGAGGGGAGAGTGGAGGTGATCGACCGGGGTATCGGGATCGGAGAAGAGGATTTGAAGCATATCACCAAACGCTTTTTCCGAGTCGATGCGCTGACATGGGATAACTCCATCGGCGTGGGGCTTTATATCGTCAAGTATATCCTCAAGCTTCACAACACTACGCTTGAGATAGAGAGCGCGCCGCAGAGAGGGGCTAAGTTTTGGTTTTCGATAAGGGAGTTGGTCGTCTCATGAAAGTAAGCCGCTGACGCAAGATTAGCTATCGGTTTGGGAAATCACACTCTTAAAGTCGAGTATAAATACCGATCCTTCGCCCACTTGTGACTCTATGTGCAGTCCAATACCGTACTGCTGGCAGATCGTATTGACAATATCGAGTCCTATGCCGAAGCCGCCGCCCATTTTGGTGGCGCGTTTGTAGCGTTTAAGGATGAGGTCTATGTTCTCTTTACTGATGCCGATACCTTCATCCCTGACACTCAGTTTGCCCGCTTTGAGGGTAACGGTGATCGTGGTTTTTGGATGGCTGTATTTGATGGCGTTTGAGAGGAGGTTGTTGATCAGCTTGCCGGCGCTCTCTTTGTCCATCCGGACATATGTCGAGTGTAAGTCGGTTTCGAAACGGATCTTTTTGGCAGCGGCGATCTCTTCAAAAAAAGTGATATTTTGCAAAATCTCCTTTTTCAGGTCGAAACGTTTGATATCACTCTGTTTGTACTCTGCGAAGCTGACATGAGAGAGGGCGTTGTAGATGTTTGAGATCTGTTTGGCGCTGATGGAGATGTGCCGCAGCAGTTTGGGATCGCCTGTGCCTCTTTTTTTGAGTGCGGAGACACTCATGACCAGCGCCGTGACGGGGGTGTTGATCTCGTGGGTGGCATCTTTGATGAAACGGTTGAGTTCCCGCACTTGCGCTTTGACCGGTTTGAGCAGCAGTTTGCTGAGCAGATAGCCGATAAAGGCGACAAACAGCAGTGCAAAGAACATCGTCGTGGCGATCAGAATCTTCAGCGAGTGCAGCTGTCCGGGGATACGCAGATCTTCCGCGACGATGTATCGGACACCCAAAACCGGTTCATGCAGTTTTTTGACCATCTGTACACGTGCTTTTCCCGGATCCATCATCTTGCTGAAGTTGACATCGTTAAATCGGAGGTTTCCCGCTATCTCTCTTCTGTTGTCATCGAAAAGCCCGATATGCAGTTTATAGTGATCGGGCAGAAAATGAAACGCCTTGTCGTACATACACGCTTTGCGCAGATCCATTTCGGCTGAGAGGATCGTGCTTTGCAGATCGGTTTGACAGGTAGTTTTGGTTTCATGAACCGCTTTGTTGTAGTAGAGCAGGGCGATGATGCCCATCAGGACGAGGGCGGAGAGGGTGTAGATACTCAGAAAACTGTAGAGTGCTCTTTTCTCATTTGGGTTCAAAACTGTACCCCAGTCCGCGGACGGTTCGGATCATATCTTTGCCCAGTGCCTGTCGCAGGTTTTTGATATAGACGCGCAGCGTGGCGTCGCTGGGAAACTCATCGTAGTCCCAGATATTTTGCATCAGTTCATCTGTGGAGATGACGCGCTCCGGGTGGTTGAGCAGGTAGTGCAGGATCTTCGCCTCTTTGAGAGAGAGTGCGTGATCGGTGCCGTTTTTGAAGAGAAGTCTGCGTTTCATGAAGTCGAAACTGCGGATATCGTCGATCCGGATCAGGTCTGTCTCTTCGATGTGATAACGCTTTTTGAGGTTGTTGATCCGCTCTTCGAGCTCTTCGAGTTCAAACGGTTTTTTGATATAGTCGTCGCACCCCGCGGTAAATCCCTGCTTGAGATGATCGATATCCTGATAGGCGGTGATGAAGATGGCGGGCGTGTTTTTCTGAAAATCCCGCGCATCTTTGAGCACATCGAGACCGCTTTTACCGGGTACGTTGATATCGAAGATGAAGAGATCAAATGTATCGGAATCGATCGCTTCTATCGTTTCGTTTCCGTCCATGCAGAGGGTGACATCGTATCCCGCTTCGATGAGATAGTCGTACATGAGGTCGGAAAGGATAGGGTCGTCTTCGAGTAAAAGGATCTTCATGAAGTGCTCCCGTCATTTTTGAAAGTATAGCATTTTTTTGTGTAACGGGTGTGTAGAGAAATTTCCGGAGATGTTTCAAATTGTATCAGATTATCAAATAAAACTCTTTTTGTCCTATTTAAGCAGTTTCGTTAACGTTTTGGTAATATAATATAACCCTATCAAACATATAGGGGAGAATTATACTATGGAACCAACACTGGAAGAGATTGATGATTTTAACAATCATGAGAGTGAAGAGAAACGCAAAATGGTACGCGAAGTGATCGTTTTGTGTTTGGGAATAGGATTTGCGCTTTTTGTAGCGGCAAATCTATTTAATACTGTGCCTGACTATATCGGTAAAACACCGATAGATCAGACGAACTTTAATCTGCCACAGATGAAGTGAACCTGGGGAGCATTTGTCATGCTCCTCTTTTATCCTTTGCCCCCTCACCAAAATATTTACCTATCTTTTTGTGATCCTGCTGCATTTGTGTGTGCACCGTACTGACGACTCCTGATCCGTCAGAAAGAGTCGGCGTGCTATAATGACCCAAAAAGCAGAGGAGAAGTGATGGAACTGAAAACACATCTGAAGATAGACCATACGCTCAGCGGCGAATTGTTGCAGCTTGAAGAGGGGTATGCCAGGGTTGAACTCAAGACTACTGATGTGATGCGTGCGGATGCAGAGGGGCTGGTGCACGGCGGGTTTTGTTTCAGTGCGGCGGATTTTGCAGCGATGGCGGCGGTCAATGACCCCAACGTCGTGCTGGCAAAGAGTGAAGCGAAGTTTCTGGCACCGGTACGGGTCGGAGAGATCGTGCTTTTCGAGGCAAATGTGATCTCTCATGAAGGCAACAGGTATGCTGTCGAAGTGACGGGCAATGTAGAGCAGACCGATGTTTTCAGAGCTGTTTTCTATACGGTGGTGCTCAAAGAGCACGTTTTGGGTATCTGACATGAAACGACTGCATATCGCCATTGTAGGTGCAGGAGGGGTGGGCGGCTATCTGGCTGCGAAACTGGCGCAGCGTGATCTGGCGGATCTGAAACTTTTCGCCAGGGGAGCACATCTCGAAGCGATCCGCAAAGAGGGGCTGGAGGTGGAGGAGAACGGCGAAACATTTACGGTACATCCCGATACCTCCGCACCCGAAAGCGGTGAAGAGTTTGACGTGGTATTTCTCTGTGTCAAGAGTTACGATTTCGGGAGTGCGTGTGAAAGTGTCAGAGAGCATATCGGCAAAGAGACGCTGGTCATCCCGCTCTCGAACGGTGTGGGGCACAGGGAGGAGATCGCGCGCTATCTTCATGAAGGGATCATCTGTGACGGGTGTGTCTATGTCATCTCCCACGTGAAATCTGCGGGAAAGATCGTCAAAAAAGGGGCAAACTTCTACCTGATCTTCGGTGCAGAGAGGATCACGCCAAAGATGCGCCAGCTCTCTGAAGTACTCACCCAAAGCGGTCTGAAGAACAAACTGAGTGAAGATGCCGCGTACGACTGCTGGAAAAAGTATCTTTTCATCGCTACCTTCGCTTCCCTGACAAGCTACCGAAAAAAGCCGATGGATCAAGTTTTCAAAGAGCACGAAGAGGAAGTTCATGAACTCCTCGCCGAGATCAAAAAAGTTGCCAATGCCCTCGGCGTGCCCATCAGCGACAAAGATGTCGCCAAAGTGATCCAACAGGCGCAAAACCTCCCTCCCCACTCCAAAACCTCCATGCAGCTGGACTTTGAAGCGGGGAAAAAGACAGAGCTGGAAAGCCTGAGCGGCTATATCGTGAAAGAGGGGGAGAAAGCGGGCGTGGATACACCGCTGATGCGGCGGATCTACGGTCTGCTGTCGGTGGCGGAGAAGATCAGGGAGTTTTGATCTTCATGAAGTGGTATAGATAAGCTTCTGGTCGATCTTGCCATCTTTGATCTCGACGTAGCGCATAGGGTACTGGTCGAGATCCAGAGGGCGGACGAAACCGCGGGTGGCGATGACTGTGACGTGACCTATCTTGCTGACATTGTCGATGTGCTTGTGCCCGGATAGGGTGAGGATGAGGTTTTTTGCACCGAAAAGCTTTTTTTGAACCTCATCTGTGTTGTTGAGGACATATTTGTGCAGATCTTTTTTCTCTGTGCCTCCCCAGTAGTTGGTATAGGGGTGGTGGTTGAGGATGATAGTCGGTTTGCCTTCTGCAAGTCTCTTTTGTGCATATGCGATGGTTTCAGGGGTGTAGCGTCCGTTGTTGGCGTTGTCGATGCAGCTGTCGAGCCCGAGGATGAGGTAGCCGTTTTTCTCCAGTGCCCAGTTGTTGCCGTGCACGTCCAGACCTCTGCCCTCTACGAAGATCTTGCGAAACTGTACAGAACCGATCGCATCGCCTTTGGGAACGGGCGAAGACTCTTTGTTGCCGCGTACAGAGTAGGCGGGGCAGTGCAGCTCTGAGATAATCTTTGTAAATGCGACGGCATCTTTGTCACCGGGGACGTTGTTGTTGAAGTTGTCTCCGCCAAAAAGCACGAAGTCGAGATCGGGATAGTGTTTGTTGATATAGGCGACTGCACCCTTCATCGCTTCGACACTTTCGTCATTTTGCAAATCCATATGGGAGTCGGTGATGTGGATAAACCGAATTGTATTGGACGCTTTTTGCTCCTGCGCATCTGATATAACAGGCAGCAGTGTAAGCGCTGCGGCACCTTTCATGAAACCTCTTCGGGAAATTTTTGGCATGTTTACTCCTCTCTTTATCTTAACTTTTCCAGCTCTTTTTTGGTGATTCCGGTAGACTTTGCAATCACATCGATATCGATATTTTGTTTTAAAAGTGCTTTTGCAATCGCTATTTTTGTCTCTTTTACTTTTTCCAGTCCCTTTTCCAAACCATCTTTATAAAGCGGATCCCGCTCTTTTTCTATGATAAACGGCATGGCTAACTCCTCTTTCTGTTTTTGTTTGTATCGTTCATGAAGATCGGGTCTGAGTCTCAATAGATAAAAGAGTTTTCTCAGATAATCTTCTCTTTTTTTGTTGTCGAGATTTATCACCGCACCAACAAATAATCCGAAGTTTTGAGAGAACGGGAAGGAGTGAGATGTGCGTCAAAAAATATGCAGGACTAACTGGTTAATTCAAATATTTTTTGGCGTGCAGATCGCTTCTTCCCGTGCTCCCCGAAGGGTGCAGTACTTTTGTCCATACTCCGCGTTAGATTTTTTCGAATTCGCTAAGGCGAGTCCTTCAAAACTAGCGAATAGCGGTTTTGTGCTTAGCACAAAAAGTTTCTCTGAAAAATCTGCCTTGATTATGAACAAAATTACTGCATCAAAATTTCGGATTATTTGTTGGTGCGGTGATAAATCACTTGATACATATCAATTTTATATATATTTAAAAAAAGTATAATAATGAGAAATGAAGGAGTTTCATGATGGAGACCTCTTTTGATATGTTCATCG
>QNZT01000116.1 GCA_003978455.1 Sulfurospirillum sp. | reverse complement strand
CATACACAAAGCCAAAAGCACGGCAAAAGAGCTCTCCGGCGGAGAGAAACAGCGCTGCGCCATCGCACGGGCACTCGTGAACAACCCCAAAGTGATCCTCTGCGACGAACCGACAGCCAACCTCGACAAATCCAATGCCCTCGCTTTTATAGAGGTGATCAAAAAACTCAAACAAGAGGGCTATACCATCCTCATCGCCACCCACGACACCATCTTTGAGAGACTTCATGAAGTGGACAAAGTGATCCACATCGAAAACGGAGAGGTTCTCTAGTGGATATCTTTCTCTCCAACCAGGTACTGATTTTTCTCTTCAGCGAAACCATCCTCTACATCCTGGCATTTGTCGCATTTGCGGGAACAGTACAGATACTGAGAAACTGGAACTTCAACGCCACCACCGCAAAGCAGTATATGCTGGAGAAACGCGCTTTTCTGATCGTCACGATCATCCTTTTCACACTGATCCTCAAAATCGTGCTTCTGCCCTACTTTGCCTATACCATCGACAAACTCTCGGTACTCATCCCCGGAGCCATGTGTGCAGCAGGAGTCATATCTGCCAACGCTTACGGCAATCCCCTCCTCTTCCTGAAAATCCTCATCCTCTTTTTCACAGGCATCTGGCTCATCATCAACAAATACGACCAGACGGCGATCGACTACCCTTACTTCAAGACCAAATTTCACTTTTATCTCTTTATATTTGCCCTTCTGACAGCCGAGTATATCCTCGATATCCTCTACTTTGCCCACATCTCGACCAGCGATATCGTCCAGTGCTGCTCAGCGATTTTCGGTATCTCCGGGAACAATCCCATCCCCTTTAACCTCACCGTACCGCTGCTGCTAGTCATCTTTTACCTGCTTTATCTGCTGATCATCCTGCTGAGCCTCCAGAAAAACGCCGCTTTGCTGTTTATCGTATCCCTGCTCTTTCTCTATATAGGCTATGAGAGCGTCGTACACTTTTTCGGCACCTATATCTACCAGATCCCCACACACAAGTGCCCCTTCTGTATGCTGCAAAAGGAGTATTACTACGTCGGATATCTGCTCTGGGGTACGCTTTTTGCGGGTGTCTTTTTCGGGATCGCCAACTTTGTGCTGAAGCTGCTCATCTCTTCAGCGCAGGGCTCACGCGCAGATGAACCGCGCTTAAATTCTCCTGACCAAATACCGATAGATGACACCAGACTCTATCGTCTGGCAATACTTTTTAACACAATTTTTGTCATACTATGCACCGCTTATGTACTGACATACTATCTACGAAACGGAGTCTGGCTATGAAAAAACTACTGCCTGTTCTAACCATCATCCTCATCGCTGCGGTTGCCGCTATCATCTTTATCTCCCTCTCCAAAAAAGAGGATATGATCACTATCGCCAAAGGCAACTTCCAGAAACTGCCCCTGCCCATCAAAACCGGTCACGTCAACGACACCGAGTGCAGGATGGTCATCACCAACACCACCCATGCCTGCGAAGTTATCGCACCAAACGGCAATACCTGGTTTTTCGACGACCCCGGCTGTATGATCAAATGGCTCAAAGAGAAACCCTTTGCCAAAGATGCCGTCTTGTGGACAAAAGCCGTCGACACAGGCAGATGGATCGACGCACGAAAAGCGTGGTATGCGCAAACAGACAAAACACCCATGCACTACGGCTTCGGAGCGAGAGAGAAGAAAAAAGAGGGTTACATCACATTTGATGAGATGCGACTCAAGATGCTGCGCGGAGAAAACCTCACAGACCCCCGCGTCCGCAAAAAACTATTAGGATACTAAGCGCATGGAAACCATCAACCTGCTAAGCATCATGACCATCGCATTTCTGGGATCGTTCGGGCACTGCGTCGGTATGTGCGGCGGTATCGTCCTCGCATATACCAGTACCAAAGTCGATGACAGATGGGGCAAGGCAAAACAGGCTATCGCCCACCTGAGCTACTCCCTGGGGCGTATCTTAACATACACGATGCTCGGCGCCATATTCGGCTATATCGGAGGTGTCGCGACATTTAACAACATCGCCAACGGCACACTCTGGATCGTCGCGGGGATTTTCATGATACTCGCAGGACTCTCACTCATCGGCAAAGTCAAGTTTCTCACACTCATCGAACACTCCTTTTCCAAAAGCAAATGGTATCAGGAGAGTTTCCGAAAACTCCTCCACTCCCGAAGCCTGAGCAGTTTTTTTATCCTCGGTATGCTCAACGGATTGCTACCCTGCGGATTTGTCTATTTTTTCGCCATTACCGCAGCCAGTACAGGCTCTGCATTCTGGGGTGCGGTCGTTATGTTTATCTTCGGTATCAGCACCATCCCCGCCCTCTTCTCACTCGGATTTTTCGTCGGACTCTTCAAACAGACATCCCTGCGAAACACCATGATCAAACTCGCCGCTATTTTGGTGATAGCCTATGGTATCTTTACCATCTACCACGGCTATAAATACATCGCCGATCCAAACAGAACTCTTTTACAATGCCATGAAGGTTAGCTACACAGACTAAACTTTAGTGACTTAAGTAGAATCATAATTATTAAGTTCACTATAAGCAATATAGCGTTATAATTTGAAATATCACATTTTAAGGAGTTGCAAATGGCAAACAAAAGAGCAGAAGAAGTGGCGGAGATCATCGCCAACAACAAAGAGAAACCCGAACTGGGAAATATCGACCTGCATAAAACAAGAGAGCTTATCATGGATGCAGGAGCAATAGTATTGGACGTAAGACCACCGGCAAAAGTATCCGGTGAAAATGCACAGGAGGCAGACATCCCAAATGCATTTTACATGCCTTATCCGGAATTTGCAGACTATCTGGACGAACTCCCTTCCGACCATACCACACCAATCGTCGTCGGCTGTCTCAAAGGGTGGTTTGCAAACAGAGTCATGGGCTATCTGGAGATGATGGGCTACAACAATGTCTATGCGATGGGATTTGACATCGCCGAACTGGTCGAAGTACACAAAGAGCACACAGCAAAGTAACTTTCCACTTTCAGTATGCGCAGGTATCTTTATGAGATATCTGCATACCCACTACACAAACACTGCACAAAGCTCCGGTATAATATACAATATCTTATACCAAGGAGTATAATTATGAAAAATATAATTATCAGTCTACTCTTCGCATTTGCCTTCCTCGCTTTACAGGGATGCTCTGAAAAGAGCGAAACCACACAAGCCAAAGCGGCAACACACAATGAAGCCGGCATGGGTGTCGGCAAATGCGGTACCGGAATGCAGGGAAAATGCAATGTCGGTAAATGCGGCACGAGTCTGAAACACGGCGGCATCAAATGCGGAACAGGAAAATGCGGAAGCGCAGAAGCTGCCAGAGGGAAATAGAAACGCGACAGCAAAAAGTTGCAGGCATCTTTATGATGCCTGCAACTCCCTGCTCAACTCCAGAAACGCTTCTCCGTAGCGCTCGTATTTCACTTCCCCAATACCATTTACCTCCAGCATCTCTTCTTTGTTTTTGGGGAGTCTGCGGGAAAGTTCATGAAGTGTTTTGTCACTGAATACAATGTATGCGGGTACGTCGTGTTGTGTGGCTATCTTCATACGAAGTGACCGGAAAGCTTCAAAAGTTTCATCTTTTTCGATCTCTTCAGCGGCGGTTTTGAGGCGTGTGATGTTGCCGAGTTTGTCTTCGTCGATCCAGACTTTTTCGTGACCTTTCAAAACAGCGATCGCCTCTTTTTGCAGCTTCAGTGCACGGTGCTCTCCGAGCTGAATCGCACTGAGTTCAAAGAGACGATCGGCGATCATGCCCCACTCGTTTTTGTTGCGAAGTTCGCCTATGCCGTACACCGAGAGTTTGTCATGTCCGAACTTCATGATATTTTGCGCCTGCGATCCTCTGAGAATATCGATAATGTGGTTTTGTCCAAACCGTTCACCGGTGCGGTAGATCGCCGAGAGAAACATCTGCGCCTCTTTGGTGATCTCCACCTGCTCTACCGGTGCTTTCAGGCAACTGTCACATTTGTCACCGCACGCTTCACCCTCATCTCCGAAATAGAGAGCCAGCAGTTTGTGTTTGCATGAGCTGCTCAGTGCAAAGCGGTACATCGTCTGGAGTTTGTCGTAGAGTACCTGTTTGTAGGCATCACTCTCAACACTATCCATCAATTCACGTTTCTGTATCTCGTCGCCTTTGGTGTAGAGCAGCAGCGTCTCACTCTCCAGACCGTCACGTCCCGCACGTCCGATCTCCTGATAGTAGTTTTCAATAGTTTTAGGCAATGAAGTATGCACGACAAAACGGATATTGCTTTTGTCTATCCCCATACCGAAGGCTATCGTCGCGACTACGATGTCTATCTTGTCGTACATGAAGTCCCGCATCACTTCCGATTTCTCTTCGGGGGAGAGTCTGGCATGGTACGCTCTGGCGCTGATGTGCCTGCTTTGCAAAAATGCCGCCAGCTGTTCTGTCTCTTTTCTGGTAAAAGTATAGATGATACCGCTCTCGTCACGATGCTGCTGCAAAAAATTCAACAACTGAGTACGTCCGTTGGAAACCCTTTTCTGCGCACGAATGGTCAGGTTTTTTCGAAAGACTTTTGCGCGCAGTTTCAAGGGTTCATGAAGTCTCAGCGCTGCGTGAATATCCGCTTCGACTTTGGGTGTCGCCGTTGCGGTAAAAGCGGCGACAGGCACCTGCGGGAAATTCTCTTTCAGCAGATGGAGTTTTCGGTAGTCGGCACGAAACTCATGCCCCCACTCACTGACACAGTGCGCCTCATCGATGACAAAGAAGTTGATCTTCAGACTCTGCAAAAAACCGATAAAACCCGATGCACTCATCCGCTCAGGCGCGACATAGAGAAGCTTGATACTTCCCTCTCTGAGTCCTGTAAAAACTTCCTGCCGCTCTTCATCGTTCATATCGGAGTTGATCGTCGCCGCACGGATGCCGTTTTCATTGAGCCCGCGTACCTGATCCTGCATGAGCGCGATCAGAGGAGAGACCACAACCGTCACACCCTCCATGAGGAGTGACGGCAACTGATAGCAGAGTGACTTTCCGCCGCCCGTCGGCAAGATCATGAGCAGATCACGTCCCTCTAAAATCGCATCGACCGCCTCTTCCTGAAAAGAGCGGAAACTGTTAAACCCGAAAACTTTTTCCAATACTTCTGACTTTTGCATAACCAAAGTATATCCAAACTATCCAAAAGGTAAAAAAATATTTCATAATGAAATTTCTGTTATAATCACTTCATGAAGATAAAAGAGATCGCCATCCTCGGACCTACCGCTTCTGGCAAGACAGCTGCCGCTATCGAAATCGCACAAAAATACAATGCCGACATTCTCTCACTCGACTCACTTGCCATCTATAAAGAGACCGATATCGTCTCTGCCAAACCGACACTTCATGAACGCGGGGGGATCAGGCATTTCGGTATCGATGTGCTGAATATCGACGACTACTTCAGTGCCGCAACCTTTTTCGATCTCTATCATGAAGCACGCAGAGAGAGTGAGAGGGAAGGCAAGCATCTCATCATCGTCGGCGGGACAAGTTTTTACCTCAAATCGATGATGCAAGGGCTCTCTCCCAAAGTCACACTTTCCAAAGATTCCGAAAAACAACTTCATGAAATACTTCACAACCTTCATGAAGCGTACGAAACGATCGCAGATCTCGATTCCCTCTATGCGCGTAAAATCGCCTCAAACGATCGCTACCGTATCCAAAAGTGGCATGAGATCTATCTTGAAACGGGTCTGAGTGCCACCGCCTTTTTCACACAAAACAGACGTACACCTGTTCTGGCGGATATTCCGATCTTTGAGATTACCGTCGACCGTGATACGCTGCGCAAACGAATCACCGCACGAACCGCTGCAATGCTCGAAGCTGGAGTAATCGAAGAGGTGTTTGCGCTTGAAAAGAGATATTCACGCGCACCTGCACCGATGAAAGCGATCGGCATCAAAGAGACACTCGACTATCTCGACGGGAAACTCACACTCGACCAGCTTCATGAACAGATCTCGACCCATACCGCACAACTTGCCAAACGGCAACAAACGTTCAATTCTTCACAGTTTCCAAACAGAACTTCAATGCTTTTAGATGACTTAATATTAAATATAGGTAATTTTTTTAATTAATATATTATATTTAAGTAAAAAATAGTTGCAATTACCTTCATAATTTATGCTTTTTTTAACTAAATAGTTGTAGAATGTTTCCATTCAGAAACTTAAAAGAAAAGGATTGCGGATGAGAAAAGTGATTGCTCGTGCAATAGTAACGACATCCATTTTAGGCGCTTCATTGCTTATGGCTGAATCTGATAACATCAGAGCATACGATCTGGCGGGAACATTCGGTGTAACCTCTATCAAAAATGACGGAGGTATCAAACTGAAAAACGGTACTTTCGGTGTGAACTTACAGATGAACAACTTTACAGTCAAACCTCGCTTTGACTTCGAATATGTTCGGATTACCGATAAAGAGAGACTCATCGCCGGTTTAAGAGCAAAAGAGGTAAATTCCCTGATTAAAGGTTCTATCAACGGTGTATATGAGATGAAAGATGCAGAGACGTTTTTCCCTTACGCTCTTGTAGGTGTCGGTTATGAGCATGTCACAGATGAGACACAGGGATTTGAGAGTCACCCTTTCATCCAGGGAGGAGTGGGTGCCGGCTACCGCTTCCGAGACAACAGTTTTATCGTCAGGCTTGAAGCGAAACTCCTTCAGATACTCGGTGGTGAAACGATCCAGGGACGCTCCGAAGACAATGAAGTCATCACGACACTCAGCTTTTCCGTACCATTCGGCAGAATCCTCCATTCAACTAAACAGCCTGTACAACCTGTCATGATCGACAGCGACGGTGACGGTGTCATGGATCAGTTTGACAAATGTCCAAATACACCAAAAGGTGTCAGAGTAGATGGTGCGGGCTGTCCTCTTCCTGAACCGAAAACAGAGATCATCAAAGAGCAGGTTATAACATCGCTGGAGGGTAATGAATGCCCCGTCAAGATAGACGGACCGGATCGTGACCGTGACGGCGTGGAAGATAGTGTAGACCAGTGTCCAAATACTCCTTGTGACTTTAGTGTCGATGACAAAGGTTGTCCTGTCAAAGCAAATCTGATGATCCACTTCGCAACAGACAAAGCGAATATCACCGACTACTCCAGACCGCTTGTGAAAAGATTTGCCGAGTTCCTGATCAACAACAAAGGAAGTATGGTGCATATCATCGGTCATACAGACTGGAGAGGCAGCGACCAGTACAACATGGCACTCTCAAAAAGAAGAGCAAAAGCAGTCAGAGATGCCCTTATCGAGTATGGTGTCAGTGCTTCAAGACTCTCTACGGAAGGAAGAGGTGAAAGAGAGCCTATCGCATCGAACAAAACAGCCGAGGGTATGGCGCTGAACAGAAGAACCGAAGTGAAACTTACCTACCCACAATATATAGACGCAGGAGACAAGTAATGAAAAACGTATTAACAACAAGTTTATTATCCACACTGGTATGTGCCTATATCGTTTCATTTTCAGGTTGTGTCAACGACAGAGCGATATTTGCGGATGACAACAGTACAGAAACCAAAGGAAAAGTGGTCATAGACCCCAACGGTGACCCCGATCATGACGGACTGACAAACCAGGAAGAAGCGGACAACGGTACAGATCCGAAAAATCCCGATACAGACGGTGACGGTCTTAACGACGGAGATGAGGTACACAAACACCACACAGATCCGACCAAAAAAGATACAGACGGTGATGGTCTGGATGACGGTCTGGAGGTACTGAAAATCGGTACAGATCCGCTAAAAATCGATACAGATGACGACGGCGTAACAGACGGTATCGAAGTAGTTGGAACATATCCGGACGATATAGCGGCTGACGGTAAGGTTGTAACAGCCGAACATATGAAATACGAACTGATTGACGGTGCAAACAGTATGAAAGTACTGCATTTAGACCTGCCTCTCTCATCTTTGGAATCCAATGCAACAAACCAAACAAACTACTGGAACGGCACACCTGCAAATCTGCACCATAACATCACAAACGAAAACCCTGATGTCATAGATGCCCTTGACCCTTACAATGACAGTGACTACGACAAACGACCGAACATCAACGAGAAAAACCATAAGCCGGACGCTACCGACCCACTGGATCAAAAAAGCCATTATCTGTGGATTTATGAAACGCCTCAGGGTATCGTAATGGAACAAAACCATTTTGTCTATGTACCTGCTATCGATGAAAAGGGCGGTTTCTGGATGAGTGAATATGAAGCAAGACCTTTAGCACTTCTGCCAAAACCGTACAATATCGATTTTAAAGCTATCGTCGCAAAAGACTTCAGAATGATTACAGGTGAAAAGCCGAGTGGCTTTACTGAAGCTGATCTCTCCGGTGCAGACTTATCAACCGTAAAATTTACAAATGATACACAATCTGTCAGCGGCATCTATGGTTTTGAAGCTGCCTATATGCTTGATAAGTCACAGATACCGAATACATGGGCTATCAATCTGCCGTCACTGGATCAATATACGCATGTCATCAAACTGCTCAGCAATAACAGTGTCGCAAACAGTGTTTTATACTATGATGCCAATGTTGAAGAAGAGTACACAAGAACTATCTTTGAACTACAAAGCGGTGTAAAAGAGTTTACAAACACACTGGTTCCATTGCCGTATGCACCGACGTTGATTGCAGGTCTTAATGTTGAAAAAAACCGTGAAAATCTTGCTTATGTAGGTTCACTGACCAACGGTCAGGTCGGTATGACTTCAAATACAGCTTTAGCGATTATCGGTTCGGGATTTATAGATTTGAGATATAGTATCTCATATGCCGATAACGGCAGCCAAACAGCCATCGGCTTCCGCGCTGCATCTGACTATATCAAATAACCCTTCCATCTTCAGCGACCCGAGATCGATTTGGGTCGCTCCTTCAAAACATCTTTTTGCAACCAAACTAACACTCTTCCTCCTGTAAATATGGTATAATCCCCTAAAAATAAATTTAAGGAGTATTTTCATGATCAATGTTGTCTGTCCACATTGCTTGCAAATCAATCGTATTCCCGTTAAAGAACACTATAAAAAAGCTGTTTGCGGTCACTGTAAAGGTGATC
>QNZT01000040.1 GCA_003978455.1 Sulfurospirillum sp. | reverse complement strand
AACACCTCCGGGAGTTCGAATCTCCCTCTCCCGGCCACTACCTTAAAAAATCAAATATCCACGATAAACAAATACAACTTCTGAGATAAATTTAATCGGTCGGTCTTAGTAAAGAGAAGTCGCACACTATATGCGAAGGTAGCCTATTTATGCCTAATTATACACATTGTAGTATGCGCGAGCATAAAGGGGATTATAAGGTCTCTGAGATAAGAAGTTGAACAGTGCTACAATATCAAGCTCTCAGTTTGTATCAAAGTCAATTTGAGACTACAGCTACATGAGAAAACAATAAACTTTATTAGTATTTCTCAATTTTTTGTAAAACATATGCTAAAATAAATAGACTATAAATCAAAAAAGATATAGATGAGGGGAATAAAATGCTAGAAATAGGAACAACAGCGCCGGATTTTTGTCTGCCGAATCAGGATGAGACAGAGATTTGTCTGAGAGACTTGAAAGGGAAGTGGATCGTGCTTTACTTCTATCCAAAGGACAATACGCCGGGTTGTACCACTGAGGCGACTGATTTTACCGAAGCGTTGCCGGATTTTGAAGCACTGGATGCGGTTATACTTGGTGTAAGCCCCGACAGCCCGAAAAAGCATCGCAATTTTATCGAGAAAAAGGGCTTGAAGATCACACTGCTTGCAGATGAAGAGAAAGAGGTTTGTAAGCTTTATGATGTCTGGAAGCTAAAGAAAAACTACGGACGTGAATATATGGGTGTCGTGCGTACGACCTATATCATCGATCCTGACGGAAAGATCGCAGCCGGCTGGACCAATGTCCGCGTCAAAGGGCATGTCGAAGCGGTCAAAGAGAAACTCAAAGCGTTGCAGGAAGCGTACGGCAAATAATGCTGGTGCATATCTGCTGTGCTGTCGATAGCCACTACTTTTTACAGAAGCTTCATGAAGCTTATCCGGATGAGAAACTGACCGGCTACTTTTACGATCCTAATATCCATCCCTACAGTGAATACCGGCTGCGCCTTCTGGACGTGCAGCGTTCATGTAAAAAACTGGGTATCGATCTGATCGAAGGGGAGTATGACTACGAAGGGTGGATCGAAGCGGTCAGGGGATTGGAAAACGAGCCGGAAAAAGGGCTTCGGTGTGACTTCTGCTTTGACAACCGCTTGGAGAGTACAGCCCGCAAAGCCGCAGAGCTTGGGGAAGCGAAGATCACGACAACACTTCTGACAAGTCCTAAAAAATCACTCGATCAGCTACGTGAAGCGGGCAGGGTGATGCAGGAAAAGTACGGAGTGGAGTTCGTTGCACCTGATTTTCGTGTCAAGGGCGGTACACAGGAGCAGTTCGCGATGGCGAAAGAGGAGAAGCTCTATCATCAGGATTACTGTGGTTGTCTCTATGCCCTGACGATGCAGAGAGATCAGCAGCGGCGTCTGGCAGATGAACTCTTTTCTCCTCTTTCCGGACAGATACAGCCCGAATCGATCGAAGATCGTATCGCACTTTATACCCGTCGGATGGCACTGGAGGACGAAGGCAAAAAGTATAAAATCGTCCGGGAAAAGTTTCTTAACTACAGACTTTTGCGCGCCTATGTAAAGAGAGGAGGTGAGGTGATTCCCTCTTATCTTCTACCATACTCCACACTTAAAAGAAAATTTACAAAATTTCGTATCGTTGACAAAATAGAAGATATTTACTTTACCAACCGGGAAGATATTGTGATTTTGCCGCTATTTCTTTTTAATAAATTAATTGGTAAAACTTATAATAATATTCAAGATATTATCAAAAATCCACCTACCTTTGATGCAGAAATGACTGCAAGAAGTAAAATTATTTATAACTTTTTTTCTTTGACACCGGTAGTTGTACTTGAAGATATTGATCAAAACGAACCGCACCAACTCTATCTCGATGCCCATATTTACGAGGATGTCAGAGAGTATTTAGCAACTTTCAGCTAAAATTGATCTATCTTAAGAGTTGGAGTTAAGCCTTGTTAATGGACGTAGTTGAAATTCAGAAAATCCTCCCCCATCGCTTTCCTTTTTTACTAATCGACAGAGTAGTGGAGATGGAAGAGGGAAAGTTTATCGATGCTTATAAAAATGTTTCGATCAGTGAAAATGTCTTTCAGGGACACTTCCCCGGACATCCGATCTATCCGGGTGTGATGATTGTGGAGGGAATGGCGCAGGCAGGCGGAATACTCGCATTTAAAAGTATGAGCGAAGAAGACCAGGAAGATATCGACAATAAAGTAGTCTATTTTATGAGTATCGATAACTGTAAATTCAGGGCACCGGTGAGACCGGGAGATCGTCTTGAGTACAAACTGACTGTGACGAAGCACCGCGGAAATATCTGGATGTTGCGCGGGGAAGCCTATGTGGACGGTAAACTGACTACCGAAGCGGATCTCAAAGCAATGATCGTGGATAAATAGCGATGTCGAATATCCATCCGACCGCAATCGTCGAAGAGGGCGCAACGATAGCAGATAGTGCAGTTGTCGGACCCTATGCGTTTGTATCGGGGAAAGCCGTTCTTGCAGAGGGTGTTGTGATAGGACAGGGAGCGCAGATTCACGGACATACGGAAGTCGGCGAGCATACGAAAATCTTTCAAAATGCCGCGATCGGATCGATACCTCAGGATCTGAAATTTCGCGGCGGCGATGTGAAGCTGGTGATCGGCAAAAACAATACGATCAGAGAGTTCACCTTTTTCAATCCGGGCACGGAAGATGACAAAGGGGTGACGACGATAGGGGACAACAACCTTTTTATGGCATATACCCACGTCGCCCACGACTGTGTGATCGGAAGCCACAACATCCTGGCGAACAATGCCGCCCTGGCGGGTCATGTGGAGATTGGCGACCATGTCGTGATCGGCGGTTATACGCCCGTGCATCAGTTTGTCAAAATCGGTGATCATGCGATGATCGGAGGTGCGAGTGCCGTGGCGCAGGATATTCCTCCTTTTTGCCTGGCAGAGGGAAACCGGGCGATGGTTCGGAGTCTCAATATCGTAGGACTTCGCCGTAGAATGGGCAAAGAGGATATCAACGCACTCAGTGAAGCCTATAAAAAGATATTCAGAGGCGATAGGGGCATGAAAGATGCTGCCCGGGCATTGCTTTTGGAGAGTGAAAATAGTAAAGTAAAACAGTTGTGTCAGTTTATACTGGATACACAGCGCGGAATACCATATGAGAGGAAATAGACAAATGTCAAAAAAAGTGTGTAGTTTTTGTAGTGCCCCGGAGAGTGTCGATAACAGGCTGCTAGCCGGAGAGGATATCTATATTTGTGAAAATTGTGTTGTCTCGGCATACAAAATCTTTTTCGGTGATGAAGGTGAAGAGAGCAGTGAATCTGAACTCGATATGGAGCTTTTCACACCCAAAGAGTTGAAAAAAGTACTCGACGAGTATGTGATCGGACAAGATGAAGCGAAAAAAGTGTTCGCTGTCAGTGTCTATAACCACTATAAAAGAATTTTCAAGCAACATACGATCGTTGGTGACGATACGGAGATTCAGAAGTCAAATGTACTGTTTATCGGACCGACCGGTAGTGGTAAAACACTGATGGCGCAGACATTGGCAAAGTTTCTCGATGTGCCTATCGCTATCGCCGATGCCACCAGTCTGACAGAAGCCGGTTATGTCGGTGAAGATGTGGAAAACATTCTGACCAGACTTTTGCAGGTTGCTGACAATGATATCAAAAAAGCAGAGCAGGGGATCGTCTTTATCGATGAGATCGATAAAATCGCCAGACTGGGAGAAAACCGCTCCATCACCAGAGATGTTTCGGGCGAGGGTGTACAGCAGGCTCTTTTGAAGATCATCGAAGGCTCTCAGGTAAACATTTCACCCAAGGGCGGCAGAAAACATCCCAATCAGGAGTTCGCACAAATCGATACTACAAATATTATGTTTATCTGCGGCGGAGCATTTGATGGGTTGGATGAGATTATCAAAAAGCGTCTGGGCGGCAATGTACTCGGATTCGGTCAGGACAAGCGAGGCAAAAAAGAGGATGCGGATCTTATCTCTATGGTAGAGCCGGACGATCTGGTACATTACGGACTTATTCCCGAACTGATCGGGCGACTCCACTCTGTTGCGACACTAAAAGAACTGAGCAAAGAAGATATGGTCAGAATCTTGACAGAGCCTAAAAACTCTATCGTCAAGCAGTATAAAAAACTGTTCGCCATAGACGATGTTGTTCTGACATTTGAAGATGAGGCGCTGCTTGCCATCGCAGAACTTGCACTGAAACGAAAGACAGGTGCAAGGGGTCTTCGAACGATAATGGAAGAGATTATGGTCGATATCATGTATGAACTTCCGGAGCTTGCGGGATATGAGGTGATTATCACTAAAGGTGTCATCAGCAAAGAGGCAAAACCTATCTACAGAAAACCACAGAAAAAGAGTGCATAATGTTATTGAGTAAGATTTTAGGACTGTTTTCCAATGATCTGAGTATCGACCTGGGTACTGCAAACACCATCGTACTGGTGAAAGGGAAGGGGATTGTGATCAACGAACCCTCCGTTGTCGCAGTACAGATTGGAAAGGGCGGGCGTAAAAAGCTACTGGCCGTCGGTAAAGAAGCCAAAGAGATGCTGGGAAAAACACCGGGCGATATAGAAGCGATTCGACCTCTGAAAGAGGGTGTGATTGCAGACTTTG
Source organism: Sulfurospirillum sp. (assembly GCA_003978455.1). Lineage (GTDB taxonomy): Bacteria > Campylobacterota > Campylobacteria > Campylobacterales > QNZT01 > QNZT01. The sequence continues at coordinate 4,652 of QNZT01000040.1, read as the reverse complement.
AAGTAACTGAAAAGATGATCAAATACTTTATCCAGAAATCTCACTCAAGAAACAATTTTATCCGTCCTCGTGTGATTATCTGTATCCCGTATGGATTGACACAGGTGGAGCGCAAGGCAGTCAAAGAGTCCGCTATGAATGCCGGTGCGAGAGATGTTATCCTTGTCGAAGAGCCTAAAGCCGCAGCGATCGGTGCAGGTTTGCCGATCCAGGATCCAAAAGGAAATATGGTTGTCGATATCGGCGGCGGTACGACAGAGATCGGTGTTATCTCTCTGGGCGGTCTGGTACGAAGCAAGTCAATCCGTGTCGGCGGTGACAAATTCGATCAGGCGATTGTGGATTATGTCAAGAAAAAATTCAATCTGCTGATCGGTGACAGAACAGCGGAAGAGGTGAAGATAGAGATCGGTACAGCGGTGGTTCCCGAAAAAGAGATGAAGATGACGATCAAAGGGCGCGATCAGGTTACGGGACTTTTGAAGAGTCTTGAGATTTCGAGTAAAGAGGTACGTGAAGCGATCACAGAACCTCTGAAAGATATCGCTGCCGCAGTGAAAGAGATCCTGGAAGTAGTACCTCCCGATCTGGCATCGGATATCGTGGAAAACGGTATTGTGCTTACAGGCGGGGGTGCACTGATTCGCGGTCTGGACAGCTATCTGAGCAAGATTGTCAAATTGCCGGTTTTTGTTTCAGAAGAGCCACTGCTTGCCGTGGCAAAAGGAACAGGGCGTATGCTAGAGGAGATAGAGCTCTTACAAAGCATTTCTCTGCATGATTAAAAAAAGGTTTCTGTTTGTTGCGTTGATCGCAGGGATATTGTATATATCCATAAACTACAGCCCCGATATCAGGGAGAAGGTTCTCTCTCTTCCCCTTGCTATCAAATCTTATATACTGCACAAAAAAGAGAATATCACAAAAAAATTTACAACATTGATCAACCAGAAAAAGCAAATCACGGCATTGCAAAAAGAGTTGAAGATATGTCAGAAAACAGCGACACTCTCCGTCGCTTTCGCTTCTAAACTGAACCATTTTCTCGAAGAGAAGGGGCTGGCACCATATGAGCCTGGTCTTTACCCTGTGCAAGCACTTTCTTATGTAACATTAGGCGATTTCAGTACAATGTGGCTTGACTTCCCAGACTATAATCAAACTCTGATTTACGGGTTGCTATACAAAGGATTTGCCGCCGGTATCGTGGATGAAAAAGAGGGTAAGCCGATCGGCCGACTTTTAAATAATCCTAAAATGATATTTTCAGTCGAAATAGGTAAAAAAAAGCATCTGGGTGTTGTATTTGGAGATAAAGATTTTCTTCGTATAAAATATATACCTTCTTATGCTGATATACAGGTTGGAGACGAGGTGGTGACGAGTGGAAATGACAACATATTTTATGAAGGTGTCAAGGTGGGTGAAGTAGTTCATGTGCGGACAACCACACTCTATAAAATGGCACTGGTGAAACCTTATATTGAACTAAATAATCCCGAATTTTTCTATGCGGTTGATGTACACACATCCGGTATAAACGAACGAAACAGTACCCTTTTCAGCGATGCCCTAAAGTAGTAATTTGCTATAATAGCGCAATTTTATTACCCAGGGAAATCTATGCCAAAACGTGAAGATATACATAAAATACTGCTCATCGGCTCCGGTCCGATCGTCATAGGACAGGCGTGTGAATTTGACTACTCCGGTACACAGGCAGCCAAAACACTCAAAGAGCTCGGATATAAAGTTGTTCTGATCAACTCCAACCCAGCGACGATTATGACCGATCCTGAATTTGCCGATCGAACCTACATCGAACCGATTCATGAAGATGTGATTTACGAGATCATCAAAAAAGAGAAGATCGACGCCATACTGCCGACGATGGGCGGACAGACGGCGCTCAATGTCGCGATGAAGATGTATGAAAAAGGAATGCTCGAGGGTGTGGAATTTCTCGGGGCGCATCCCGAAGCGATCCAGAAAGGGGAAGACAGACAGGCGTTTAAAGAGGCGATGATCAAGATCGGTATGGATCTGCCCAAAAGCAAATATGCCTACAACATGGATGAAGCGATGCAGGCAGCCGAAGAGATCGGTTTCCCGCTGATTATCCGTGCCTCGTTTACCCTGGCAGGCGGCGGAAGCGGCGTGGCATACAATATCGACGAATACAAGCAACTCGCGCAGCTGGGTCTGGAAGCGAGCCCGATCAGTGAGATTCTGATCGAAGAGTCGTTGCTGGGATGGAAAGAGTACGAGATGGAGGTGATCCGTGACAGGGAAGATAACTGCATCATCGTCTGTTCGATCGAAAACTTCGATCCGATGGGTGTCCATACGGGAGACAGTATCACCGTCGCGCCGGCACTGACACTGACGGACAAAGAGTATCAGCATATGCGTAACGCTTCGTTTGCGATTTTACGAGAGATCGGTGTCGATACGGGCGGAAGTAACGTACAGTTTGCAGTCAATCCAAAAAACGGACGTATGACGGTGATCGAGATGAATCCGCGTGTCAGCCGCTCTTCCGCACTGGCGTCCAAAGCGACGGGTTATCCGATCGCAAAAGTGGCGACACTCCTTGCCGTAGGCTATACACTGGATGAGATTACCAACGATATCACCGGTACCGCGGCAAGTTTTGAACCTGTGATCGACTATATTGTCACCAAAGTGCCGCGTTTTACGTTTGAGAAGTTTCCGGGTGCAGATTCGACATTGACAACTTCGATGAAGAGTGTCGGAGAAGCGATGGCGATCGGTCGTACATTTAAAGAGTCGGTACAAAAAGCGCTCTGCTCCCTTGAAACGGATTTGGCAGGTTTTGAGAAAGTGGATGTGGATGATACACAGCTGCAAAAAGAGATTCGCCGTCCCAATGCGGAGAGGATTCTCTATATCGCCGAGGCATTCAGACGAGGCTACAGCGTCGAAGAGGTGTTTGAGTTCTGCAAAGTCGATCCGTGGTTTTTGTATCAGATCGAAGAGATTGTCGCTTTTGAAAAAGAGATCGACAAAGAGATATTCAGTGACAAAGAGAAACTGCGCTATGCCAAAACCTACGGTTTCTCCGATGCGATGTTGGCGAAACTGACAGGTGTTCATGAAGATGAAGTGTATGCGAGTCGTCAGAAGCTTGGTATCAAACTGGAGTACAACGAAGTCGATACCTGTGCTGCGGAGTTCAAGGCACTGACACCCTATCTCTACTCGACGACACCGGTTTCTGCGATCGAAAAAGAAGAGAACATCATGAAAGATACCAAAGTGATGGTGATCGGCGGCGGACCGAACCGGATCGGACAGGGTATCGAATTTGACTACTGCTGTGTGCATGCTGCATTTGCGCTCAACGATATGGGTGTCAAATCGATCATGTACAACTGCAATCCTGAAACTGTTTCGACCGATTACGATACCAGCGATATTCTCTATTTTGAGCCGATCAATTTCGAAGGTGTGCGTACCGTCATAGAGCGTGAAAATCCGGATGGTGTGATCGTGCACTTTGGTGGACAGACACCGTTGAAACTCTCACGCGATCTGACCCGTATCGGTGCGAAGATCATCGGTACCTCCGCTGAGGTGATCGATCTGGCGGAAGATCGTGAAAAGTTTTCCGCTTTTATGCAAAAAATCGGTGTCAAACAGCCTGCCAATGCGACTGCGACCAACAAAGAGGATGCCCTCAAAATCGCCAACGAGATCGGTTATCCGGTGCTGGTGAGACCGAGTTATGTTCTGGGCGGACGTGCGATGCGTACCGTTTACAGCGATGAAGAGCTTCGGGAGTATATGGATGAAGCGGTAAGCGTCAGCAACGACTCCCCGGTACTTCTGGACAAATTTCTCGACCATGCAATCGAGATCGATGTCGATGCGATCTGTGACGGAAAAGAGGTCTACATCGGTGCGATTATGCAGCATATCGAAGAGGCGGGGATTCACAGCGGGGACAGTGCCTGTTCGCTGCCTCCGATCTCCCTCTCCGACGCACTTCAAAAAGAGATCGAGATCAAAACCAAAGAGATCGCACTGGGGCTGGGTGTCAAAGGCTTGCTCAATATCCAGTACGCTGTCTATCATGACGAGATCTATATGATCGAAGTCAATCCGCGTGCCAGCCGTACGGTGCCGTTTGTCAGCAAAGCGACCGGCGTACCGCTGGCAAAGGTAGCGACACGGGTGATGTATCAAGGTGATTTGGTGGAAGCGCTCAATTTCTACGATACATTTCATGTCGTCTATAAAGAGGGAGAAGTGTACAAACCGCGTATCAAAGCGCATGTTTCGGTCAAAGAAGCGGTTTTTCCGTTTAAAAAGCTCGCCGGCGCCGATCTGATTCTGGGACCGGAAATGAAGTCGACCGGAGAGGTGATGGGGATCAGTGAAAATTTTGCACTCTCATTCGCCAAAAGCCAGTGTGCCAGTGACAACCGCCTGCCGAAAGAGGGTACAGTCTTTATCTCCTTGACCGAAACCGACAAAGAGTTTATCAAAGAGCTGGGGCAGAAGTTTATTGATATCGGCTTTTCGATTGTCGCGACGGGCGGGACACACAAAGCGCTCGAAGCGGTAGGTATCCCTTCGACGAAAGTACTGAAGATCTCCGAAGGACGACCCAATATCGCCGATATGAT
>QNZT01000075.1 GCA_003978455.1 Sulfurospirillum sp. | reverse complement strand
GATATGCATCGCCGCTTTGATGGGGATGGGATTGGATTCGCAGAAGAGAACGCTGTTGATGTCATAGAGTGCATCGTTGATCGCTTTGGACTTTTTATACGCCTCTTTCATGCCGAAATGGGTCAGGTCCGCGATCTTTTCCGGCAGCAGATTTGCCGTGACGGAGATGACACCGGTTCCGCCGTTGGAGATCAGCGGATAGTTGATCATATCGTCTCCACTGATAACGGCAAGTTTCGGCTCTTTAGCAAGGAGTTCCACACAACGTTGTATCGACCCGGTCGCCTCTTTTACACCGTAGATGTTTGCACATTCATGAAAGAGTTGGATGGTCGTTTCTGCGTTCATATCGACACCGGTACGTCCGGGTACATTGTAGAGTAGTACGGGGATATCGATGGCATTTGCAATGGATTTATAGTGCTGAAACAGCCCCTCTTGTGTCGGTTTGTTGTAGTATGGAGTGACTGATAAAATACCGTCAGCACCCTGTTTTTGGGCAAACTGTGCTAGTTCGATCGCTTCGCTTGTGGCATTGCTGCCGGCGCCGGCAAGTACTTTGGTGTCGGTTCCTTTACATACCGCAACGGCGATTTCGATACACTCTTTGTGCTCATGATGCGTCAGTGTGGCACTCTCTCCGGTTGTTCCCACAGGGACAACGGCATCGATACCGTTTTCGATCTGCCTTTTGATCTGCTTTTCGTAGGTCTCTGTGTCTATTTTACCGTTTTTAAATGGTGTGATAAGTGCGGTCATCGCACCGATGGGTCCACTCATTTGGCTTCCTTTGTCGTATTGTTTTCATGAAGTTCTCTTAAAATAACAGTGGTAGCGTTTTTGGGGTTGAAATATTTTCCGGCTGCATCCTGCACCTCTTTTTGTGTCAGGCTTTTCAGTCTCTCTTCATACGTGAGAAGAGGTTCGAGATCGCCTCTGGCGGCATAACTTCCAAAGATATTGACAAGGGTCTGGGAGTCTTGCATACTAAAGATAAAGTCGGATCGTGTATTGATTTTGACCTTCTCAAGTTCACTTTTTTCCACCGGTGCGGTTTTCAGTTTCTCTATCTCCTGCCAGAGCACCGTTTCTACATCTTCCGCTTTGATACCGGGGTTGCAGACTGCCAGAAAGAGGAAGATACCCGGATCGGTCTGCTCCATGTTATAGGCTGAGATGGAGTTGACAAGCTGCAGTTTGTCGATCAGCAGGGCATTGAGACGGCTGCTTTTGCCGCTGGTGAGCAGTTCGCTGATGGCAGAAAGGGCAACTTGGTCTTTGCTTTTGAAGTTGGGGATATGAAAGGCGATAGCCAGCATCTGTACCTGTGACTCTTTGTCGATCTCAATGCGTTTGGCACCGTCCTGTACCGGTTCGACCTGATGGTTACGTCTGATTTTGCCGCTGTTTTTGATCTCACCGAACGCCTTTTGGGCTTCATGAAAGACCGTTTCGGGGTCGATATCTCCGGCGACCACAAGTATGGCATTTTGCGGCTGATAGTACATTTTGTGGAAAGCGCTGATATCCTCTATCGTCCAGTGTTTGATATCTTCTGTAAATCCGATCGGTGTCCAGTGGTATGAGTGGTAGATATAGGCATTGTTGAAGAGGCGAAAATAGAGGTAGCCGAACGGGTTGTTGTCGGTTCTCCAGCGCCGCTCTTCGAGAACGACATTTCGCTCGGGTTGAAACTCTTTATCTTTCAGGCTCAGGTTTTGCATCAGTTCGGCAAAAAGTTCGAGTGATTTGGACAGATTTTTGGAAGCGGATTTGATAAAGTATTGTGTATAGTCAAAGCCGGTAGATGCGTTGTTCACGCCTCCGAAACTCTTGACTATCTCATCGAATTCACCCGCTTTGAGGTTTTTGGTCGATTTGAAGTTGAGATGTTCGAGCATATGCGCGATACCGCTTTTGCCCATCACTTCATCCCGGCTTCCCACTTTGTAGAAGATATCGGTCGTGATAACGCCCGAATGGTTTTGCATCGGGATCACCAGGATTTGCAATCCGTTGTCGAGTGTTTCGGTATAGTGTTTCGGCAGGGTATTTCCCATACTGACTCCTGATAGTAGTAGTAAAAAAAGTGTGATGTACTTGATCATTTTCGGTCGGCTCCTGTTGCTTCGGATATGTTGGAAAATCCGTCCCGTTCCAGCAGTTCGAGGATTCTGGTGTTGATCTTTTTCGCCAGTGAGGGACCTTCAAATATAAAAGCGCTGTAGACCTGGATCAGGTCGGCACCGGCTCTGATTCGGCGGTAGGCTTCGTCACCGTCACTGATACCGCCGACTGAGATGAGTGTCGTTTGACCGTAAAAGGCATCTGCGATCGCATTGAACATTCGGAAACTCTTCTCTTTGAGTACCTTCCCGCTCACCCCGCCAAACCCTTTGGCATCGGGAAGCAGACTGTAGTCGATGGTGGTATTGGTGGCGATGATACCTTTTGCACCGTTCTGGAGGGCGATATCACAGATCGAAACCGCCTCTCTGGTATCGAGATCGGGTGCGATTTTCAACAAAACCGGTTTGTCGGTCAGGGAGCCGGAGAGAGTGAAAAGCGCTTTGATAAAATTTTCGTTTTGCAGATCGCGAAGTCCCGGTGTGTTGGGAGATGAGATATTGATGACGATATAGTCGCTGAGATCTTTAAAAGTGTTGATCAATAGTTCGTAATCCTTGATCGCATCACCCTCAGTGGTTGTTTTATTCTTGCCGATATTTGCACCCAGCGGTATAGCGTAGGGATAGATCTTTTCGACACGCGATTTGATCTGTGTCATACCGTCGTTGTTGAAGCCCATCGCGTTTTGAAGTGACTCATGTTCAGGAAAGCGGAAAAGTCTCGGTTTTGCATTTCCCTCCTGAGGACGCGGCGTGACGGTACCGTATTCGATATATCCGAATCCAAGGGCTTCCAGGAAAGGAATCATCGTCGCATTTTTGTCGAAACCGGCTGCCATACCGACAGGGTTGGGGAAGTTTACTCCGAAGAGTTCCTGTGAAAGTCTGCTATCTTCCACTTTATACCGGGATCGTAGCGGAGAGAGAAGAAAAGGGGCATATGTCGCTATTTTGTGTGTAGTGAATTCTGCCAGTGTATGTGCTGTTTCCGGATCGAGTTTATAGATATATTTTTTGATATCGTTATAGTTCGTCATCTCTCTGCTTTTTATCTAATCGCTATATTTTAAATGAAAGATTATACAAATATATTATTAAATAGAGATATATCAAGCAACGTAACCGATGTAACCGATCCCGGCAAGCGCTTTAAGCGCGGTTTACTGGGTATGAGTTCTGTGCTAACTTGATAGCATAACCCCTGTTTTTTCGGGGTTACTTTTTGATATCGTCGAGTGTGTCTTTGATCAGCTGGGTGAGTGTTTTGATCTCGATATTGTCGCTGAGATCGTTTATCTCTGCGCCGATATCAGTCATATGCCATGTCGTATTCTGAGTGCTGTCGGAAGCAGATTGTGATATTTTACTGCGGCACTCTTTCAACTCCTTTTTCTTCTGATCATACTTTTTGCGAAGTTTTTCCAGCGCTTCATTATACTGATCCCTCTCTTTTCTGATTTTGGAAGCTTCTTCTTTGAGTGTCATAAGATTTTGTTTGATTTGCAGATAGGTATTCGGGTCGATTTTGGAAGACTCACGACTCTCAAAGAGTCTTGTTTTTTCATTTTCCTCTTCAACGTTTTGTTCTATGTGTGACATTTTCTCTTTTTCGCTTTTGAGTGATTCGATCTCCAGAATCAGACTTTTATAGTTCTCTTTGTACTCCTTGCATTCTTGCATCTGTGTCAGAAGATGCTCTTTCTCCTCTTCAAGTGTCTGAAGTTCGTCGCGCAGGATCTGATTTTCATCTTCACAGATTTTTTGCTCCTTTATCTGTGCGATCAGCATACCGTTTTCCGCACGCAGCTCTTCGATGATTTTTTGGTATTTGTCGCAATCTTTTTCATCGAGTTTGTTATTGAGTCGTTCACGTTCACAGTTTTGGTACTGCTGCTCCATCTGACGCATCATGTCATCTTTCATCTCAAGCTCTTCATGAAGCTGCTTGATCTCGTTTTCCTTGATCTCGTATGTTTCCAACAGTTTGTTGTACTTTTGTAATGCCTTCTCCTCTTTGCGTATTTTTGCAAAGAACCATCCGATAAAAAAACCCAGCGCAGCGGCTAAGGCAAGACATAGGGTGATCTTTCCGATTATTTCTAAAATATCCATTTTCTTTATATCCTTTCAAGTAACAAGAGTTCGATTTTATCTTTTCCCCGGTCAGAGAAAACATATTTTTTATAATTATCTTCTCTATTTATTTCTAGTTTAATATCCCCCGGTTTGACACCTTTTTCGAGGAGATAGGTTTTGACACTTTTCAGATAATTTCTCTTTTTGGGTGTGATACCCAAAGTCGACAGGACGATGTAGAGATTTTTGTCTCTTTTCATTTTGTGTGCGATATCTTGCAATAGTGTTTTATCTGTTCGGTAGAGCTGTCCACTGCGCGAAGGGTTCAATACTTTGCTGAGTAAAACCGGTTGGATCACAATACCTTTTTTACGGACTATGACCGGTTTTTGAGTTTTGGGTTGGTTTACTATGATAGATCGATGGCGTTTCTCTTCTTTGGGAATGATTTTTGTATCAACCCTGCTTGCAATCTGTTGTGATATTTTTGGAATCGTCCTATTCGTCTCCGTTTGCTCTTCTGTTTTTATGACAGGATCTGCAAAAACTGTTTCGATATCTGTTTTGATGATAGCGTTTGAGGTATCGTTTTCTCCGGAAAGAGAAACGGTTGTATTTTGTTCAGGTATGATGACAACCTGTTTGTAACTCTTTTGCTGAGGTGTAGCATACGGAAGTGTTTGAATCAGCGGATTGAACCTCTCCAGAAAATATGCCACACAGGATGTGACAAGCAAAGTGAACAGCAGAGCACCGATAAACAGAATATTTTTGCTTGTCATAAATACCTCTTCTTAAAAGTTATAATCTACGTAATGTGATTAAGGTTATAGGAAGAGTATACAAAAAATATTTACTTTTGTAAAGAGTTTGGCATATAAAATAGACCTAAATGTTTCAAAAGTTCACTTTTGTTTTCCAAATTTTAGTTTTTTGAAAGTTTTTACTTCATGAAAAGCGTTATTTGCCGATAGGAGTACCACAAATACCATTAAGTTAAGAAAATCTAAGCGCGGTTCATCTGCGCGCGAGCCCTCCGCTGAGGAGAACTTAGCGTTAGCGTAGCATTTGGGACTTTGTTCCAAATGCGTTAGATAGATATGATCTACCCGGATATTTTCTCCCAGAGTGTTCCCTGAGGTGTGTCCATGATCTGTATGCCCATTGCTGTCAGTTCGTCGCGGATCGCATCGCTTTTCGCAAAATCTTTTGCCTTCTTGGCTTCGGTGCGTTGTTGGATCAGCGTTTTGATTTTCGCCCTGGTCGTTTCGTCGATACCCTGTTGAAAATAGATGTGCGCCTCCTGAGCGCCGATACCCAGCACTTCATGAAGGAAGGCGATATTGGAGAAGCTCTCTTTTTTGAGCGCTTTATCTTTGGGATTGGTGTCCAGCTTCTCGTTGGCTGTCTGGATCATCTCATCGACTGCGGCGAGTGCCTGGGAGATGTTGAGATCGTCAGAGAGTGCCTCCAGCACCTTTCTTCTGAAATCTTTATTCACCGCCGATCCACTTGTGACGGCGATTCTCTTTTTGAGACGGTAGAGTTTGTCGAGTCTTTTTTTGGAAGAGAGCAGGTCTTCTTCATTGAAGTTGAAGTTGGCACGGTAATGGGTGGAGAGAAGGTAGAAGCGCAAAACTTCGCCGTCGTACACCTTTAAAGCATCTTTGAGAAAGAAGGAGTTGCCCAGCGACTTGCTCATCTTCTCTCCGTCGATCTGCACAAAACCGTTGTGCATCCAGTACTTTGCCAGATGCTGTCCCGATTCGCAGAAACTCTGTGCCGCTTCGTTCTCATGATGGGGAAAGAGCAGGTCTGCACCGCCGCCGTGGATGTCGATCTGGTACGGTTTGTCGGTGGCGATATGCTTTTTGATCATCGCCGAGCACTCGATATGCCATCCGGGTCGTCCTTCACCCCACGGGGAGGGATAGGAGGGTTCTCCCGCCTTGGAAAATTTCCAGAGTGCGAAATCTTTGGGATCTCTCTTCTGGCTGTTCTCTTCGATACGGGCGATATTTTGCGTTTCATCGACATGGCGGTGGGAGAGGGAGAGGTATTCGGGATCCTTGGCGGTATCGAAATAGAGACCGTCGTCGATGACATAGGCGCACGCTTTGTCAAAAAGATGCTCTATAAAGGCGATAATATCATCGACGCTTTCGGTTGCTTTGGGTTCAATGTCTGCGTCTTCGACACCGATGGCATACATATCCTCTTTGTAGCGCCGGATATAATAGGAGACGATCTCTTCCATACTCTTACCGCTCTCATGCATCTTTTGGATGATTTTGTCATCTATATCGGTAAAGTTTTTGACAAATGTGACATTGTAGCCCAGTGTCCGGAGTGTGCGGCGCAGCAGGTCAAAGGCGATAGCGCTTCTGGCGTGTCCCAGATGGGCATCGTCATAGACGGTCGGACCGCAGACATAGATGCGTACTTTCCCCTCTTCGAGCGGGACAAATTTCTCTTTTTGGCGGGTGGCGGTGTTATAGATAAGCACGGAGTAGATCCTTTAACTGAAATAACAGGAGCGTCAGCACTCCCAGAGCCGCGATCAGATAGAGCGCGTATTTGTGCGCGATTATAGCAAAAAATTTCGCTTTGCCAAAAGCGTGTATGGTCAGGGCAAAGAGAACGATACCGCTGAGCGAGCTTGCCAGCGCCAGCCCCGCCGCACCCATCGGCTTGATCAGGGCAAGCGAGAGGAGGATATTTACCCCCAGCGATATGCCTGAGAGTTTTGCCGCTCTCTTTTGCTGATGGGTGGCGTAGAGCCACAGCGAGAAGATCTTCGCCAGTCCGAAAGGGATCAGTCCGATCAGATACATCGAGAGTACGAGGGCAGTGTTTTGGGTGTCTTCATGCACGAATGCACCGCGCTCATAAAGCAGCCGGACTATATTTTGCGAGAGGATGATGCCTGTCAGCGTCGCGGCTGCGAGCAGGGCAGCCAGAAACCAGAAACTTTTGGTCAGCATTTCGTGTGCTTTGTCTTGATCGTCGTTTTTGAGATAGCGCGTCACTTTGGGAAAGATAGCGACCGATGTGGCGATGGCGAAGAGGGCGAGGGGAAACTGAAAAATACGGTTGGCATAGTAGAGGTAGCTGATGGAGCCCGCCGCCAGAAAGGAGGCGAGCCAGCCATCCAGAAATGCTGAAATCTGCGCGGTGGAACTTCCCAGAACCGAAGCGAAAAAGTTGGATGAGAAGCGTTTTTTATCCTCTCTGATACGCTCCTGTCTGCTTTTGAGTCCCTTGAAACCGCCGACCAGCAGGCGATCCAGATGCCGTTTTTTCACAGCGATCAGATGCACCGCTACCTGTAAAATACCGCCGATGATCACAGCGTAACTCAGATACCAGACGATCACCTCTTTGGGAAGGTCTCTGGCGATCAGCAGGGCGGAGATGAGGGCGATGTTGAGCAGTGCCGTGGCAAAAGCGGTCGTGGCAAAGTGGTTTTTGTACTGGAGCAGCGATCCCAGAAAGGTGACGATGAAGATCAATATGAGGTAGTAGAAGTTGATCGCCACCAGCGGGGCGGCTTTGCGGATCGTTTCGTCGTCAAATCCCCATGCGATCAGTTTGGCAAAGAGGTTGTCGAAAAGGGTGACAAAGAGTGCGAAAACTGTCAGAAAGATCAGAAAGCGCAGAAAGATCGATACTGCAAAAACACTCTTCTGACGGCTGTGGCTGAAAGAGGGGAGAAAACTCTGTGTAAAAGCACCCTCTGCAAAGATACGGCGGAAGAGGTTGGGGAGTTTAAAGGCGACGATAAAAATATCGGTGTAGATATTGGCGCCCAGGATCGAAGCCTGGAGCATGTCGCGCAGAAATCCGAGGATACGTGAAAAGAGGATGCCGAAACTGTTGGTAAAGATCGATTTGAACATATTTTATGATACTGTTTTATAGGTTTTGTTTCTCTTTGACCTCTGCGGTGATTTTGACTTTTGCGCTCTCCGCATGGAAAGTGTCTCCTTCATGAAGTCTCTCCAGCGCGATCTTTTTGCCGTTTTTCGTGATCTGTGCGATCCCGGTACGGTCTCTCTTCGCCGGATCGTTGTTTTCAAAAGCCCTCGCAAGAGAGGTCAGTGTCTGCTCTTTTTTCAGGAGTGTCAGCTTCATAAAGTGGTCAAATTCGGTTTTTAGCTGTGCTGCATCTGCGCGGTACTGTTCGACTCTCTGATCGGGGCGGTATTGGCGCAGACGCTCTTTGAGCTGCGTCAGTGTAGCGGCTCTCTTTTGGAGCCCCAGAGAGAAGAAGCTTTGGAATTCCCGTTGCAGGTTGTCGATCTCCTGCCGGTAGAGGGAGAGTTTCGCTTCGACAGAGTTTTGTTCAAAAAGCTGTTTCAGATGCAGAAGCTGCTGCTCTTTTTTGTGAAAGATCGTCGTTACGGCGGTGTAGTAGTTGTCGCTCAGATTGTCGATACCCATCAGCACTTCGGTCATATCGGGGAGGATCAGCTCCATCGCCGCAGAGGGTGTCGGGGCACGCAGATCGGCGACAAAATCGGAGATGAGAAAGTCGATCTCATGCCCGACCGCAGAGACGACAGGGGTCTTGGCCGCAAAGATCGCTTCGGCGACGCTCTCTTCATTGAACGCCCAGAGATCCTCCAGACTCCCGCCGCCGCGTCCCACGACGATAGCATCGGCACCGAGCGTGTCGGCGACGGCGATATTGCATGCGATCATCCTTGCCGCGCCCTCTCCCTGAACCGTCGTGTCGATCAGGGTCAACTTCAGCAGCGGCCACCGCTTTTTGGCGACACGGTACATATCCTGAATCGCCGCGCCGCTTCGGGAGGTGACGATGACGATATGGCGCGGATAACGGGGCAGGGGCTTTTTGACGGATGTGTCAAAATAGCCCTTCGCCTCCAGCCTCTTTTTGAGCTGTTCATACGCCTTTGCCAAAGCACCGCTGCCCGAGGGCTCGAGGGTCGCGCAGTTGATCTGGTAACTTCCCCTCGGCGTATAGACGGAGATCCCCCCGCCGACGATCACCTGCATCCCCTCCTCAAGCCGAAACTTCAGACGCTGGTTGTTCCCTTTGAACATCACACATGAGATAGCGCTGCGCTCATCTTTGAGGGTAAAGTAGAGATGCCCGGAACTGTGGTACGTGACCCTGCTCGCCTCCCCCTCGACAAGGATGTTGAGGTAGTGGGTCTCCAGCAGGGACTTGATCTGGTTGTTGAGTGTTGTGACGGAGAGAGGTTGCATAG
>QNZT01000084.1 GCA_003978455.1 Sulfurospirillum sp. | reverse complement strand
AAGCTGGGTACGACGGAGGATATCGTCAGAGAGATTGCCGATTCGCAGTACTTTGACAAGTTTTGTCTCGACCCCGTGCAACCGGAGGATGGAGACTCCCTGCTCATCGTCAGTGTGATCGAACACTTCATGAAAGATGCCCTCGATGCCAAGCCGTTTTACAAACTGAGCGATGACTTTTTCGAAACATCGATACAGTGCGGTTTAAATATCGACACGCTCTACAAGTACTATGTTGCCAAAAATGTACTGAACAAATTTCGTCAGGACAACGGCTACAAAGAGGGTACCTACCAAAAAGTATGGAACGGAAAAGAGGACAATGTCGTTCTTGGCGAGATGCTGGAAGAGGGCGCTATGGGTATCGAAGCGATCTATCTTGAACTTCAGGCGCAGTACGCACAACTCTCATGAATATTACACAGATTTTAAAAAAGAGCTTTTCCGATTTTAAATCGCCCCTTTTTCTGGGGATGGCACTGTTGCCTTTTGTGGTGATTTTGGTGGTTTTCGGATATGGTTATTTCCACTTCGGCAGCGATCTTATCACGCAGGTGGGTGCAGACCTGGATGCGGGAAGGGTGCCTTTCCTCGATCCGGATGCACATCCGTGGCTCACATATATACTCACTTTTTCACTCTTCAAGTGGCTTTTTACGGCGTTCTTTTATCTGGTGGGTATTGTTGCTGTCGTCCTCTTTTCGGTAGTGATTGCGGGAGTGGTGATCGGCTTTTTTACTCCGACCATCGTCAAAGTGATCCGCAAAAAGCACTATCCGGACTTCGTCTTTACCAACGATGATTTTACTTTTTGGGCGAGTCTGCCGTTTTATGTGAAGATCATTTTCGGATTTCTCTTTCTGGGGCTTGTCTCACTGCCGTTTATGTTTGTTCCCGCGGTGAACTTTATCGCGATCAACATCCCCTTTTACTATCTGTTTCACAACTTCATGATACTCGATGTCGGATCGAATATCGTCAGTACAAAAGAGTTCAAACTGCTGACCAAAAAGTATAAAACCCTTTTTCGTTCCACCACAGCGACACTCTACGGTATATCTCTGGTACCGGTAGTGGGTGTGTTTATGCAAGTTTTTTATGTGATCGTACTTTCCCATGAGTTTTTTGAAAAGGCGTCGCAGGAGCGTTCATGAGAGTTGCCTTTTTTGTAGCGGTTTTTTCTGTTGTACTTTGTGCTAAGGGGCTGGATTTCCGGCAGATTCTGACACTTAAAACGGTCAAAAATATCGC
The DNA here is from genome assembly GCA_003978455.1 of Sulfurospirillum sp. Classification (GTDB taxonomy): domain Bacteria; phylum Campylobacterota; class Campylobacteria; order Campylobacterales; family QNZT01; genus QNZT01. The sequence goes on along the minus strand of QNZT01000084.1, from coordinate 8,197 downwards.
ACTTCAGTATCCCAACAAAAGGGGTGAAACACTGGAAGATACCGCTATGGCAGTCTGTCTGGCGGAGACCAACGGCGGAAAGGTGAACTGGGGGGACAAGCAGCTGCTGCGCCGCGGTATCAAAAAAGCTTCCTACGGTATCATGCAAGTGCGACTGGCGACGGCGCGTTTTGTCGCCAGACGATACAATCTGGTCGATGTCCGTTTCATGAGCGATATACAGCTTATCACCCGGATGATGAACGACCCGCTTTTCAATGCGCGCATCGCAGTGCTCTATCTGGTCTATCTGAGTGATACTTCCAAAAGCTATTTTGAAACGGTCAGTCGCTATAACGGCGGTCGTGTAAACCACCCCTACTACAATAAAATACAAAGATGCCTGAAGATCATCAGGCGACATGGACTCTAGGAGTCTGTCGGACTTGCCTGAAGACGCCTAAGCCGCGCCTTTGATCTCCAGCAACAGCAGGTTCTGACACATCGTGATATACTCCATGATGATATTCTGTGCTTCGAGTGACGGGTAGATATTGAGAACGATCTGATTGCCGAACACTTTGTAGATCATCGCTTTCACCTGAATGTTGCGGATCTGGTTTTCCATATCTTCGATGTGAAATTCGAGGGTAAATGTTTTGGTGTGCAGTCCCTTGACCTGTATCTCTTCGATCTTGTTTAGTTGTGTTGTAAAGAGGATAGAGTTTTTGGAGATATCGGCGATCAATCCTTGGATATAGATCTCATCTTCGTACTCCAGCGAAGCCTGAACCGGTCTGTGCGGCGTAACCCTGATGTTTTTACGGTGTACCGGTGAGTTGTCGAGAAACTTGAAGTTGCTCAGTTCCACGAAACTGTTCTGGTAGTCGATGTGCATGACATCCGCACGTAAAATATCCGGAATCATCTTGTGCTCGAGATAGACATACTCTTGTCGTTTCATGAAAGGGATATACTCTTTGGGTGAGCGTACTTTGGCGTATCCCATCTTGCTCTCTACCACTTCGACCTGGTTTGAGAGCGGGATCTCTTTGTAGAAGCCGTACACGTTGAGGGTCGGTGATTGCATAAAGATGTGGCTGATATTTTCAAAATCCCCGTTATGGCTGTAGTCGAAGTAGCGCGTACCGTAGTAGATATGGTTGTTTTGTGAAAGTTTGGACTTGAGCAGAAAACGATGCACCCGCTCCATCAGAGATGCCGCGGTATCTTCATCATCGAAGTTGGTGACACCGACATTGTTGATAAAGACACCGTATTTGATCTTGATACTGGTGAACATATTTTTCAGTGTGCTGACCACCGTGTGAATCTTGCTTTCATGAATAAAGAGCAGATAACTGTTGCCGCTTTCGTAGATGATCGGTGTGAAGTTGAGATAGGAGTAGATGAAACTAAATATCTCCTGAAACTTTGCTCCCTCTTTGGGATGAAATTTCAGTTCGAACTTTACCGCACACAGCGGTGTGGCAAAATCTTTGGAGCGCTGAATCTGCGACTGGATAAACGCCTGATTGACGATATTGTTGATGATAATACTCTGGTTTGTCATGATCTCTCTTTCTGCTTAAATTGTGTTTTCACTAAGTATTTAGATATAATTTCGGCATTTACGGGAATTTATTTAGAGGGAAGAGGTATGAAAAAAGCATTTTATAAAGATATGGAAGAAGTTTATACATTGATCAAAACAAAACAGGAGAGCCTGCATAGATTTTATGATATTTTAGGAGAGGAGAGTGATCCTGAAAAAGAGCGCTTTATCGACGATTTTCTCAAAAGGATCGGCTTGGAAGTAACGCCCCAAAATCGTATGTCCGCAGTGACGAGACTTGTCTCCCTGCGTGACGATTCCCTGACACAGGCGCTTAAAAAAGCGGGTTTCAGTGAAGAGGAGATCATAGAGAAGAAGGAGGAAGCCTATCTCTGGGTAGCCGACTTTCATCTGAAGATGCATGCGTCACTTGTCGAAGAGATCGAAGCGAAAGAGCTTCTGACGCCTTTTTACCGGGAAGTATTCAAAGGGGTGCATGCGGTGGGAAAAACTTTCAGCGACTGGCAGTCGAGCTGGACGGCGCACATCATCGACGGGGTGAACCGCGAACTCTACCGCCTCTTCAATGGCGACGAAGAGAAGATCTTTGAGATGTTGCATGAAAAAGAGCTTTTCGACAAGGGGCATGAGGGTGAAAAGGGGGATCGCTCCTACTCTGTGCTGGTGAAGCAGGAGGATGGTAGCTTCAAGTCCGTGCCTTATGCCGAAGCGTTTGCGCAGGAGGTGACGACCGCACTGCTGGCGTTGGCGGAGTTCAAAAACAATCTGCTCAAACTCGAAGATGAGGTTTTTGACCAAAAAGAGGTGTTGACCGACTACCTCCAGGCGATCATCGAAGCGCTGGCGGAGCGGGATACCGTAAAGCTGATCCCCCGCTGGGCGGAGGTGGACAGACGCTGGATGAGAGTCACAGCACCGCTTCAGATCGGGCACCCTCTGGAGTACTACGAAGACCACTACAAAAAAGCGGTGGCGCTGGAGTGGGATCTGCGCATCGTCAATCCTAAAAACTCCGCCGGCGATGTCAAGGAGAAGATCAAGTCGATGTACGCGAAGATCTTCGCCAAACTGAGAGACGAGGTGCAGGGAAGCGAAAAGATCTACGAAACCTCTCTCAAAAGTGCCGACAAAGTGCAACTCTACCTGGGGCGACCGGCGCTCTACTACGGAGCCGAGTTTTGCGGGCTCTTCTCCGCGCAGGTGGTGCCCAACGACGAAGTGGTGACCAAAGAGGCGGGCAAAAAGATCTTTGCCTTTGCTGACAATGTCCTCGAAGCGAGCCGTGCCAAACCCTTCATGAAGATACAAAAAGAGATCTTCCCAAAATGGTTTCTCGATCAGAGCCGCGAAGTGCTTTTTAAGAAAGAGGATATCTGGTATGAGATCTACAACATTACGACAATCGGGCATGAGTTCGGGCATATCCTCTGGATCGACGACGATACCGAAAGTGTCATGAACAGAACCGGAAACTTCAAGAACATCGAAGAGTTCAAAGCGACCTCCGGCGGGCTCTGCGCCTTTTTTCATGACGATACCAAAGCGCTCAGGGTGCATGTCCTCAACGACACCATCCGCCGTGCCGTGGGGCTGATCGCATGGAAAGAGACAGGCGAAGTGGAGCCCTACTACTGTGAAGGGCTGATCCACCTGAGCGGGCTTTTCGAGACGGGTGTGCTGAAGTTCGGCAAAAAGCTGGAGATCGATATGGGTGAAGATGGATATGCGCGCATCAAAGCGTGGTATCTGGATACCTACAAATCCCTTGCGCTGCACTATCTGAGAAAAGAGGACGCCAGCGATTTTCTGTACCGGTACGCCCGCAAAGAGGGCAAATACTTCATGCCCGTGCGTGACGATGTGAAATATTTCGTCAACTACTACTGGAACCTGCACAAAGAGATCGGGCAGGTGATCGATGAGGAAACTGATAAAGCAAGCTGGTTGCAAAACTGAACCCAGGGAGGTATGAGATGAGAAGAACAGTACTATTGGCAGGCATGATGGTTTCATGTCTGGGGGCGGGTGTGACGATCCCTTCCAAAGCCAAAGATACCGCCGTCACGGTCTACAACAACAATCTTGCATTTGTTCATGAAAAGAGAGAGGTGCAGGTGCAAAAGGGGTTGCAGACGCTGATATATGAAGGGGTGGCATCGCAGGTGATCACAGCCAGCGTAGTACCGCAGTTTTACGGTGCCGGTGTCCGGCTCTACTCGCAGAACTTCCGCTACAATCTCATCTCCCTCGACTCACTGATCCAAAACAGCATCGGGCAGAAAGTCACTTTCTATACCAACGGTGAGAATCCAAAACTTCAGAAAGGAACACTGCTCTGTGCAGCGCCCGTTGTGGTCAAAAGCGATCAGGATGGCAAACTCTACTCGCTCGACTCTCCCACACAGGTCGTCTTTTCCGGTATCCCGCCGTCGATGATCACCCGTCCAAGCCTCGTCTGGCGTGCGGAGATCGACAAAAACGCGAAACTCGGCATCGATCTGAAGTATCTCAGCCGCGCAATCAACTGGAAAAGCGACTATGTCCTCGACCTCAAGCCAAAAACCCTCGATCTGCACGGCTGGATCACGATCAACAACAACTCCGGTGTCACCTATGAAAATGCGCAGATACGCTGCATCGCCGGAGAGTTACATGAAGCCGTGCTTCCCGTGCATTACCGGAACTTTGATGCCAAGGCGGCTATGCCTGTGACAGAAGCGGTACATGAAGAGTCCTTTTCGGGCTATCATCTCTACAAGATCCCCTTTCGCGAAACCCTGCGCGACAAGGAGCAGAAGCAGATACTCTTCATCGACAAAAAGGGGATAAGTTATATACAGTACGGTAAAGCGGTCAACAGTTACTTTGAAAACTACGGTGTGCAGAAACTCTCATTTGCCAACATCGTTACCTTTACCAACACCAAATCCAACCATGCCGGCATCCCTCTGCCCGCAGGTACGGTGCGTATGTACAGTAAAGACAGCGGGGGTGAAACACACTACGTCGGTGAAGACCGTCTGGCAAACACGCCCGAAGAGGAGAGAGTGAAACTGACAGTGGGCACACTTTTCGACGTGGTAGGAGAGAAGCGCATCACCCGTTTCGTTGCGGACAGATACCACCGCGATGTCGAAACCACCTATGAAGTACGCAACCGCGGTAAAGAACCGATCGAAGTGAAGATCGAAGAGCGCATTCCCGCCTACGGCACGAAGATCACCACCAAAAGCAGCTGCAAAGGGGCGTGTAAAGAGGAAAAAAAGAGCGCCTTTGTCAGAGAGTTCACGATCGCTCTGAAGCCCAAAGGGAGTTATAAATTTACGACGGAGTTCGAGGTGGTGTATTAAGATTCGAGTAGTCTTGTAAACAGAACAGACCAAAATAAGCCAAATAATGTTAATATTCATTTACACATATATTATAAGGGTGTAAATATGGATTTACAAAATCTCTTTGCTTTGCAGGAGAGGCTACTTTTCAAAATCTCTTTGCAAAACAAGAGATATCTATTGGAGAGGATCAATTTTGAGCATAAGCTTATAGGGATACTTGGACAAAGAGGTGTCGGTAAAACCACCCTGATGTTGCAATATCTGAAAGAGCACTTTCATGAGAAAACGACTGCACTCTATATCTCTCTGGATATGCCCTATTTTGCAAATATATCTCTGTTTGAGTTTGCCCGGGAGTTTGAGCAGAACGGCGGAGAATATCTTTTTGTCGATGAGGTGCACAAATATGACAACTGGGCGGCAGAATTTAAAAATATTTATGATTTTTTAAATATAAAAGTGATTTTCAGCGGCTCTTCACTGTTGCAGATCGCACAGGATGACGGCGATATCTCCAGAAGGGCTGTTATCTATCATCTGGAGAATCTCTCGTTTCGAGAGTATTTGAAGTTAAACGATCTGCTGGATCACAGAGCACTCACACTGGAAGAGATTTTAAGTAACCATACCGATATAGCGAAAGATATCGTCGTAAAGATAAAAATCATAAAATATTTCAAAGAGTATCTCAGATTTGGCGCATACCCTTTTGTTCTGGAAGGGAGAGACGACTATCATCTGAAACTGATACAGATCATCAATCAAATCCTCGAAGGCGATCTGCCTTATGTGACAAATATAGATTTTGCGCAGATAAAGAAGATTAAAAAGATGTTCTTCATGATCAGTACACTCGTGCCTTTTATACCGAATATAAGTGAGCTGGCGAGAATGACACACATCTCCAGACCTAAAGTGTATGACTATCTGGAGCTTCTGGAGAGAGCGAAACTGATCAATGCGATCACAAGCAGGGAAAAAGGCTACAATATCTTAAAAAAACCGGAAAAACTCTATCTGCAAAATACAAATATCAATTTTGCACTGGCAAACACTCCGGATATAGGAACCATCAGAGAGAGTTTTTTTGTAAATCAGATAAAAAATACGGATACGAACAGATTTCTCGGAGAAAAGATATATACCTCAAAAAAGGGAGATTTTTTAGTCGAAGATCGATATGTTTTTGAGATCGGCGGTAAAAACAAAGGTTTCGACCAGATCAAAGGTATCAAAAACTCTTTTGTCGCAGCCGACGATATCGAGATAGGATTTAAAAATAAAATACCTCTCTGGCTGTTTGGATTTTTGTATTAACCCTTCAAATAATCTCCCTCTCTCTCCATAAAGCTCAGAAAGTCGTCAAATAGCTTGTCATGTCGCAGTGTCGCGGCGTGCCCGATGGCGATCAGTTTGCGTCTGGCGCGGGTGATGGCGACGTTGAGGCGTCTGGCATCTTTTAAAAATCCGATCTCCCCCTGGTCGTTCGCCCGCACGAAAGAGATGAGGATCACCTCCTTCTCCTGTCCCTGAAAGCCGTCCACGGTTTTGGTTTCGACGGCGATATCTTCCTCTTCGAGCAGTTTTTTGATCCGCTTGATCTGCGCGGCGTAGGGGGTGATGATGCCGATATCTTCCGCTTCGAGTCCCATCGCCAGCAACTCTTTTGCCAGATCGACACAAAGAGCGGCTTCCGCTTCGTTGTAGTAGCTGGTGGATCGGCGGCTCCGGGCTTCCGCGGCGTTGGCGGAGCTCATGTCTACGAAGGTGAGGGGGTGTTTGGGGTGGAGGATTTGAGGGTATTTTGCACTCTCGCTGACTTTCAGATCGGCGAGGGTGTGGTTTCGCACGCGCTCATCCGCGACCAGTTTTCCGCCATAAAAGTGTATGTTGGAGAAGCGCATGATCTTTTCATGCATGCGGTACTGGACAGTGAGCATGGAGGAGAGGCTTGGATAGCGCTCGATCAGCTCCTCGAAAAGGGTCTCTTTGAGGCGCGGTTCGTTGCTGACGACGGTGGGCGGGAGCTGTTTGTGATCTCCGGCGATGATGAAACGCTCCGCTTTGGCGACGGGGATGAGTGTGGAGGGGATCATCTGCTGGCTACCCTCGTCGATGACGGCGACATCGAAACGGTGGTTTTCGAGCAGCTCCGACCGTGCCATCGAGTTGGTGGCGAGTACGACATCGGCGTCGCGGATGATGGCGTCGTAGATCTGCGCCTCTTTCTCCTGAAGTGCCTGGACTTTGCGGTCTATCTTTTCGTTGGCTTTGATCCATGATGCCATCGACTGCATCGTCTCTTTCGAGATACCGCGCTGGGTTTTGCCCTTGTGCACCAGGGAGAGGATACGGTCATGGCTCATGCCGCGGCTTCGCGCCTGTGTCGGTTTGGAGTATTGATCCCTCTGCTGTGCCATCTCTTTGATCTCCTGCCATCCCTCTTTGAGCGAGAGCGTTTCGACATGCTGCTCGTAGAGAAAGTGGATCGAGTACTTCTGCAACGCTTCGGCGATACGCACCGGATGACCGATGCGCACGATGTTGAGGGTGTCATCTGCAAGACGCGAGAGCATGTTGTCCACGGCGGTGTTGGAGTCGGCGGTGGCGAGCACTTTGTGCCCGCGTTTTGTCTCCTGCACGATCAGTTCGATCAGCGTGCTGGTCTTGCCTGTGCCCGGAGGTCCGTGGATCAGAAAGAGATCGTCACTGCCGAGCGCCCCGGAGATCGCTTTTCGCTGGGCGGGATTGAGCCGCGTATCTTTGGGTGTGAAAGAGAGCGGTTTGGCGGGGGAAGGTTTCTGAAGCCCCAGCACGATGTTGCGAAGCTCACGGGTGCGACCACCGGCATGCAGCAGCTCCAGCAGATTCTCCTCCATACGCTTGAAAGTGATGTCGTTGATGTAGAGGTCGATGCGGATGTTGTCGCGAAGCGCCCATTTGGGCGGGGCATTTTCAAAAGCGACGGTGATGTAGTGGCGTTTGATCTCGTAGACCGTGCCCGTCAGGTCGCTGCTGAGCGGATCGCCGTAGCTGACCAGCACGATATCCCCGTTGGCGATCTCCGTCTCGATCCGTTTGTCACGGGAAAAACGCACCAGATGATAGTAGAACTGCTCCCCCAGATAGCGCCCGCGAAGCCCCAGTATCGCCCGTCCGAAGAGTTCACGTTCTTGTGCGCTGAGAGTTTTGATCTCCCGTATCTGCGCCTCGATCTCCGCGATACGCTCCCGTTCGATCAGGTAACGGTAGGTCTCGACGAAGTTTTCGACCTTCAAAATCTCCTCTTCCGTTTTGCGTGAGGGGA
>QNZT01000174.1 GCA_003978455.1 Sulfurospirillum sp. | reverse complement strand
CCGTGGGCAAGTGAAAAAACGTGGTCAAACGAAGAGTCTATGGTCAAAAACAGATGGATCAAAATCACCGCCACCAACGGCAAAACCGCCTATGCCCAGTGGGAAGATGCCGGACCTTTCGAGTATGACGATACGGAGTATGTATTTGGCACGGCAGCACCCAAAAATGCACTCAATAACCACGCCGGACTCGATCTCTCTCCGGCAGTCTGGATCTACCTCGGATACGACACCAAAAGTGCGGACAACTCGGCAAAGATGAGCTGGCAATTCATAGACCAGAAAGATGTACCCAACGGTCCTTGGATGCAGGTGGTGACCTACAGGCAGATTAGCTGGCAGTAGGTTTGGTATCGCCTATACGCACGATCTCGTCACTCGCCCACTTTGCCAGATCTTCGTCGTGTGTGATCATGAGTATTCCCACACGATCCAGAAACTGCATCAGCAACTTCATGACATCCAGTTGCACGACATTGTCGAGTGCGGAGGTGGGTTCGTCGGCAAGGATCAGGTCGGGTTTTTGCAAAAGTGCCCGCAAAATCGAGCAGCGCTGAAGCTGTCCACCGCTGAGTTTGTGCGGTTTTTGGTAGAGGAGGTCCTGGTCGAGGTTCAGGATTTTGAGGTATTCATGAAGTCCCACGAGCGATGCCACTTCCTCTATCTGTGAGAGGATATTGTAACTGGGGTGAAAGGAGCTGTAGGGATCCTGAAAGATCTGGGCGAACTTCGCCACTTTGATCTCTCCCTTCACCGGTTTCAGTTCTCCGGTGATCAGCTCAAAAAGGGTACTCTTCCCACTGCCGCTCTCTCCGACGATCGTGATCACTTCTCCCCGGTGCAGGGTCAGGGAAAAGTCCCGGTAGAGCACCCGGTTCGGTGTATAGTAAAAGGTCAGATCTTTGATCTCTAAAACCGGTTTCATCAGGCTCTGGTTTGTCCGTTGCCGTAGATTTTGTATTTATAGGTTGTCAGATCGTTGATACCCATCGGTCCTCTGGCGTGTAGTTTGTTGGTGCTGATCCCCACTTCCGCACCGAAACCAAACTCGCCGCCGTCGGTAAACTGTGTCGAAGCATTGATATAGACGCAGGCTGCATCGATCGCGTTCATGAACTTCTCCCCGGTTGTATAGTTTTCGGTGACGATCGACTCGGAGTGCCCCGATCCGTAGCGGGTGATATGCGCTATCGCCCCCTCCACACCGTCGACTACTTTGATAGAGAGGATATTGTCCAGATACTCAGTATCGAAGTCCTCTTCGGTCGCTTCGCCGATCTCTATGTAGTCACGTGTCCGCGCACACCCCCGAAGCTCTGTACCGTACTCTGCATACGCTTTTTGGATCTCAGGCAGTATCAACGGTGCGATGCTGATATCGACCAGCAGCGTCTCCATCGCATTGCAGATACCGGTACGACGGCATTTGGCATTGACAACGATCTTGAGCGCTTTGGCAAAATCAGCATCTTCGTCTATATAGACGTGACAGAGCCCTTTGTCATGCTTTACCACGGGGACAGTGGCGTTTTCACTCACATAACGAATCAAACCCTCTCCGCCTCTCGGGATGATGAGATCGACATATTTGTCCATTTTGATCAGTTTCGCCACCCCTTCACGGCTGGCATCCGGCAGCAGAGAGATGATCTCTTTGGGCAAGTCGTTTGCCACCAGGACACTTTGCAGTACTTCTGCGATGATCTGGTTGGAGTGCTGCGCCTCTTTGCCCCCTTTGAGCACACAGACATTGGAACTTTTAAAGCAGAGCGCCGCCGTATCGGAAGTGACATTGGGGCGCGACTCGTAGATGATCCCGATCACCCCGATAGGGATGGAGACTTTCTGGATATTGAGTCCGCTCTCCACCTGCCAGCCCTCCAGTACCCTGCCAACAGGCTCTTTGAGTGCTGCGATCTCCCGGATAGAGTTTGCCATCGCACTGACCCTTCCCGCATCCAACACCAAACGATCGACCATCGCCGAAGAGAGGTTGTTCTCTTTTGCATAGGTCAGATCGTGCTGATTCTCCTCGACAATCCGTACGCTATGCCTCTCCAGTGCATCCGCCATCTCACGGAGAATACGGTTCTTATCCCCCGCACCGAGCCCGCTCATCACAGCCGCCGCCTCTTTTGCTTTCTGTAAAAACGCTTCCATCTCTCTCCTTCACAATATTTGGGATATTATAACACTTTGGCACTTGCAAATAGAGAACAATATATTGAATATCTACACTATGAACTGTTCATAATATATGTTTAAGTAAAAGTTGCTATAATCACGCACAAAATTAAATTTTCCAAATCATCATGAAGGACGCACAATGGCACATAAGAAAGGTCAAGGTAGTACCCAGAATAACAGAGATTCAGCAGGTCGCAGACTAGGCGTGAAAAAATTCGGCGGCGAGTTCGTCAGAGCCGGTAATATCATCATCAGACAGAGAGGTACCAAAGTACACGTCGGTGAAAATGTCGGTATCGGTAAAGACCATACCATCTATGCACTGGTAGACGGTCATGTGAAGTTTCAGGTAAAAGACAAAAGAAGAAACAAAGTTTCTGTCGTTCCTGTAGAAGCGTAACTTTTAGAGTTTCAACGCAAAAGGGGTGATCCGGCATGACCGGATCACCCCTTTTTTTATGCTCTTTTTCATGACATAAAAAAAGGAAGCAGGGCAGATACCCCACTTCCTGCCACTTATGTTCGGCTATATGCTAAAGTCTAAACGCCACAGCTACCGCCCTGGCTTCCGCCGCCTGTGGAACAGGCACTGACACCCGGAGGTGTTGTCGGCTGGATCGCTTCGTTGTCTACGCCACCCTCTTCGTTGATCTTTTCGATCTCATGCCAGAGTTTGGTGGCTGCTTGCTGGTAGCGTTTGGCTGTTTCGGTATCGGGTTGATGAAACACGACCGGTTTGCCGGTATCGCCGCCCTCTCTGACTGCCGGTTCAATCGGTATTTCACTCAGTACCTGGGTATTGAACTGTTCTGCCAGAGGTTGTGTTGTCCCTTTGCCAAAGATATCATACTCCGTACCGCTATCAGGGCAGATAAATCCGCTCATGTTCTCGACGATCCCCGCGATAGGGATATGCAGTTTTTCAAACATATCGAGGCTTCTGGTCGTGTCGTCAAGCGCTACTTTCTGCGGAGTCGTGACACAGACACCCGCTGTGACAGGGACGCTTTGTGCAAGCGTCAGCTGTGCATCACCGGTTCCCGGAGGCATATCGATCACGAGTACATCGAGATCACTCCAGAGGATATCCTGCAACAGCTGCTGGATCGCTTTCATGATCATCGCCCCTCTCCAGATCAGGGACTGTCCCTCTTCCATCAGTGAGCCCATGGACATCACTTCGACACCGTGGCTGAGGATAGGTTTGACTTTGTTTCCGACGATCTCCGGCTGCTGACCTTCGATACCCATCATCCGGGGGATATTGGGACCGTAGATATCGGCATCCAGAAGCCCTACTTTTTTACCCTGCATCGCAAGTGCGATCGCCAGGTTTACTGTGGTAGTCGATTTACCGACACCACCTTTACCGGAACTGACCATCACAAAGTTTTTGACCTGAGGGGTGATATTTTTCCCCTGAGAACTGGACTGTTTGGGCATCTTCGGCTTGGTGATGACGACATCGATCTTCGATGCCCCCAGAAGCTCCAACTTTTTGGTGATATCATCACGAAGCTGCTGCTCCACTTCCGGTGCGGAGGAGGAGATATCCACCTCTACATAGATGTGTCCGTCACTGATATCGATATCTTTGACAAAACCGAAATCCACGATACTCTTCGTAAATCCCGGATACATCACCTCTTTGAGTTTTTCTTCAACTGATTCTTTTGTAATCATCTATTCCCCTATATTATTTTAATTTTTTTGTATTGTATCAAAAACCATAAACCATTGACCATAAACTATGCACTATAAACTATGTTCGGCCACAATCTCCTGCGTTATTTTATACGAACAAAATTTCGGTCCGTGACCACCTTTTTGAAAAGAATGCCGGCAAAGCCGCCCTCCTTTTCGCTAAAGCTTTGCCCTTACGGGCAAGAGTGCGGACAGCCTCTTTTTTACAGACTGTGCTCCGCAACAATCTCCTGCGTTATTTTATACGAACAAAACTTAGGTCCGCACATGGAACAAAACTCTGCCTCTTTGAAGACATCCTGCGGCAGTGTTTCGTCATGATACTCTTTGGCGCGTTCGGGATCGAGGCAGAGTTCAAACTGTTTGTTCCAGTCAAACGCATAACGCGCATCACTCATCTCGTCATCGACTTTCATCGCATCTTTTCTGCCTCTGGCGATATCCGCCGCGTGGGCTGCGATCTTGTAGGCGATGATACCGTTTCTCACATCTTCCGCATTGGGCAGTCCGAGGTGCTCTTTGGGTGTCACGTAGCAGAGCATACTCGCGCCGTGCCATCCGCCGACCGCTGCACCGATGGCGGAGGAGATGTGGTCATATCCCGCCGCGATATCGGTAACCAGCGGTCCAAGGATATAAAACGGTGCTTCATGACAATACTCCTGCTCCAGTTTCATGTTGCGTTCGATCTGGTTCAGAGGTACGTGTCCCGGTCCTTCAATCATCACCTGCACATCTTTTTCCCATGCACGCAGTGTCAGTTCACCGAGGATTTTGAGCTCGTTGAGCTGTGCCGCATCACTTGCATCGTAGAGACATCCCGGTCTCAGGCTGTCACCGAGTGAGAGAGAGACATCATACTTGCGACAGATATCGAGGATATCGTCATACGCCGTATAAAAAGGATTCTCTTTATGGTAGTGCATCATCCATGCCGCCATCAGCGATCCGCCGCGGCTGACGATACCCATCTTTCTTTTGGCGATATGCGGCATAAACTCCAGCAGAAAACCTGCATGGATCGTAAAGTAACTCACACCCTGCTGCGCCTGACGCTCCAGTACCTCCAGCATCTTCTCGATCGTCAGATCTTCGATCTTGTTGTTTACATCATGAAGTATCTGATAGATTGGTACCGTACCGATCGGTATGGTCGCATTGGCGATCACCTCTTTACGGATCGCATCCAGATCACCTCCGGTGGAGAGGTCCATCAGCGTATCGGCACCGTACTGTTCCGATACTTTGAGTTTCTCCACTTCCATCGCAGGATCGGAAGCGAGTGCCGATGAACCGATATTGGAGTTGATTTTACACTTTGCCGCGATACCGATCGCCATCGGTTTGAGGTTGGTGTGGTTGATATTTGCCGGGATGATCATGCGTCCCCTGGCAACTTCACTGCGTACCAGCTCCGAAGAGAGATTTTCCACCTTTGCGACATAGTGCATCTCTTCGGTGATGATCCCCTGCTTTGCATAATACATCTGTGTTCTTACAGAATCGTTTTCTCTTTTTTTAACCCATTCGTTTCTCATAGATTCCCCTATATTATTGACTCTTTTCATTTTACAACAATAAAGATAATGAACCCTATATCAGGCAAAAAAAAGGTTTTATTGTGTATAATTTAGTAACACTTTAGAAAAAAAGGACATAAATTGCCCGATTTTACTATTATCCTTCTTGCGGCAGGAAATTCTACCCGTTTTGCCCGGGAGGTAAAAAAACAGTGGCTTAGAATAGACACCAAACCGTTATGGCAATTTGTCGCGGACAGGCTTGCAAGACAAGTTAAGGCAAAAGATATCATCATCACCGCACACCCCTCGGAAGCACGCTATATGCGTGTTCACGGGGATTATACCGTCGTTACGGGCGGCGATTCACGCCAGGCATCTCTCAAAAATGCCCTCGCCTCTGTCACAACACCCTATGTCCTTGTCACCGATGTTGCCAGAGCATGCATCCCCGACGAGATGATCTCTGCCATCACCGACGCAAAAGATAAAGCGGACATCATCGTCCCTTATCTGCCCGTCAGTGATACTGTAGTGTATCGAAACGAAACAATAGAGAGGGATGATGTCAAACTGATCCAGACCCCCCAGCTCTCCCGCACCGAAGTGCTGCGCAAAGCACTGAAATCAGATACGATCTATACAGACGACAGCAGTGCCGTCAAAGCGGTGGGTGGAACGGTTTTTTATATAAAAGGTTCAATAAACGCTAAAAAAATTACAGTATATGACGATTTAGCACTGTTACCGTGTCTGAAAGCCCCTGCACAGAGTACGCTGACAGGCACAGGTTTCGATGTTCACCGTTTCTGTTATGACAAACAGATGGTACTCGGCGGGGTCGAGATCGATTCAGAACTCGGTTTTGAAGCCCATTCGGACGGTGATGTCGCACTCCATGCACTCATAGATGCACTTTTGGGAGCGGCAGGTGTCGGAGATATCGGAGAGCTCTATCCCGATACGGATATGGCGAACAAAGATATCGACTCGAAAAAGATGCTTGCCGAAGTGGTGACATTTATCCGAAATACCGGATTTGAGATCGGCAATGTCGATATCACCGTCATGGCACAGACACCGAAACTTTCACCCTATAAAGAGCAGATGCGCAAAACCGTCGCCTCTGTTCTGAAGATTGCACCCGCGCGTGTCAATATCAAGGCAACCACGACGGAAAAGCTCGGCTTTGTCGGTCGCAAAGAGGGTGTGGCAGTGGAAGCTGTCGCATCATTACAATACTATAACTGGAAGAGAATATGAAGATTTTAATCGTTGAAAATGAGATTTATTTAGCACAAAGTATTTCAACAAAACTTACGGAACTGGGGCACAACTGCGAAGTTGCCACTACGATCAAAGATGCTATCAAAGAGGAAGAGTTCGATGCAGTATTGCTCTCTACCAACATCTCCGGACAGAACTTCTATCCTGTCATCGAACACTATAAAAATGCCATCATTATCCTGATGGTCTCCTATGTCAGTAACGACACTGTTTCAGGACCGCTGAAGGCAGGTGCGAATGACTATATTCTCAAACCTTTCATGATTGAAGAGCTGATACGCAAACTCAATCATCTGCAAGACTATATCAACTTCAAAAAAGAGAATGAAACCTACCGCAGCTATATCGACCACCTCCTGAAGAAGAAACCGCCGCAGGAGATCACAAACAAGACAAAATTACCGCTGCTGCTGAAAGTGAACTATCAGAAAAACGCTGATGCCATCGTCTTTAAATATGCCAAAGATTTCAACGAATCTTTTACGTTTATCTCACTCGACGATGCCGATGCCATTGCGCAGCTCAAAAAGATCAACGACAATGAACTGGTCTATCTGATAAACTTTCAAAACCTTAAGAAAAGTGACAAGAGTAAGGTTTTATCGCTGATTCAAAACAGGCGTGTTATACTCTCAAGCACCGATGTAAACGATGAAACCGAAGATATAGAGAGTCTCGAAGTCAAGAATGACGAAGGTGTCTTTGAAAAAGGAGATATCCTCTCTATCGAAAACTATGTTAAATATATCATCGTCAAATATCAAAACAAATTTCCGGATACTGAACTTTCTAAAAAACTCGGTATTTCAAGGAAAAGCTTATGGGAAAAACGAAAGAAATATGGGATCTCCAAAAAGAAATAACGAAATTCATATCGACAACGAGGCGCTGACTACGCTTGCGATGGCAAAAGAGGGTATCCTCTCTCCCGTCGATAAACTGATGAACCGCGCCGAAGCAGAGGAAGTCGACAAAACTGCACGTTACAAAGGGTGTTTTTTCCCCTTCTCCTTTATCCTCGCACCTGCCGGTACACGCAATGAAAATGTCCTCAAAGAGGCAAAAAAAGGAGATCTGCTCTATCTCGTCGTCGATGGAGAAAACCGCGGGGAGATCATCGTGGAAGATATCTTCAAAATCGACAGACTGCAAAGAATCGAGAAGATATTCGGCACAACCGATCCGGGGCATCCCGGCGTAAAAGAGACTATGAACCGCCTGGGGAACTATGCCGTAAGCGGAGATTATAAAATCGACTGTAGCGCGATTCGCAGTGTCAAAAATGCCATCTCCCTGATGGTAAAACGGACACAGGCCAAAAAAGTGAGTGCCCTGATGATATCAGGTAAACCGCTGCACAGGGGGCATGAACGCTTTATCCGTATGACACTCGAACAGAGTGACCTGTTGGTACTTTTTCTACTCAAACCCTACAAAAAAGATATCTACTCCTATGATCTGCGCCTCAAGATTCTCAAATATTTCGTAGACAATTTCCTGCCGCGCAACAAAGTGTTGATCGTGCCGTTTGAAAACACCTATATCTTCGCCGGTTTCAACAATATCATCCTCGATGCTATCGCCGCACGCAACTTCGGCTGTACCGATCTGGCAGTCGGACAAAACCATGCGGGTATCGGACTCTACTACGACAAAACCGGTACCAAATCGATCGTCGACCAATACCCCGATCTCAATATCCGCATCAATGTCAGCAATGAGTTTGTCTACTGCAACGAGTGCAAAACGCTTGTCAGTACCAAAACCTGCCCGCACGGCAGCCATCATCACATCGCCTACAATTCCGAGTTTATCCTCGAGTTGCTCAACGCCGGTGTACTCCCGCCCGCCGTACTTGTCAGAAAGGAGATTTCTGCTATCCTTCTGAGCAATCTCTATCCAAATCGTTTTGACAACATCATACAGAAGTTCAACAACTTCTTTCCGAGCGAAGGGCTTTTGGAGGAGATGACGGAGGAGAAGTTCTATCTGGAGATCATGAAACTTCACCAGACCGTATCACTTACCTAAAAAGGTTATCTATGCGCAAACTCTTTCTGACATTTTTCTACACAGGACTGCTTCCCAAAGCACCGGGAACATGGGGTACTATCGCAGGTGCCGCTGCCGCACTGCCGATTTTGTACTATTTCCAGCCCACCACCCTCTTTCTGGCGACCGCGCTTCTGAGCCTCGTCGCGATCAATGAGATCAACAAAGAGGAAGCCCAAAGCGGACTTCATGATGCAAGTGAAATCGTCATCGACGAAGTCGCCGGTATCTGGCTGGCACTCTCCATGAGCGGTGCGACATCGCTTCAGATCATCTTTTCAGTACTCTATTTCCGCCTTTTTGACATCTGGAAACCCTCTGTCATCGGACGCATCGACCGTGAAGTAAAAGGTGGTCTGGGTGTGATGGGAGATGATCTGCTGGCAGGTATGTTTGCGGCTATCTGTTCTGCTGGAACCTATCAGGTACTTGGCTATTTTGGGATGGTGTAAAAAACTTTTCGCGGGCATAGTCGTACTGATCGCAACAGGTATCGCCCTCGCCATCGCTTTCGGCTACTTCATGAAAGCAGCCGACCAACCGCACAGAGCCGATCTTGTCGTCTCTCTGGGCGGCGGTGACGGCAGACGGATCAAACAGGCTTTGCAACTCTGGCAGCGGGGATTTTCTGCAAGCGGAAAATTTCTCTATACCGGCAGGGAGATCGTCAACCCCGCCCTCCCCTCCGCTTTTAGCAAAACACGCTTCCTGGAACAACACGGTGTCGATGAAAAAGATATCATCTATGTTCCCCGCGGCGTGATTTCCAATACCGCCGAAGAGC
>QNZT01000015.1 GCA_003978455.1 Sulfurospirillum sp. | reverse complement strand
ATCCTGCGGGCACTGATTTTAATACGCTGATCATTTTTGTCGGCAGACTCCCCTTTGGCATCGACACTCATCAAGAGTGCCGAGATCGGCGTGTTGAGTTCATGGGTACTCTCTTTGATAAAGTTGTCCAGTGCCTGACGCCGCATCTGTATCGGTCGGATAAAGAGCTTCGCAAGCAGGTAGCCTATCAGGGCGATCACCAGATATGCGCCGACAAGAGAGAGTAAAACATTCTGTCGCAGCTGAGCGATCAGCGCACCGAAACCATCCTCCTCCAAAACGATAGCATCCACACCGAGATGTCCGAAACTGCTTCTGTCGGTGATCTCTATTTTCCCGTTACTGACGCTGAACTTTCCGTTCAGGTGCGGTTTCAGGGAACATACTCCGCCCAGACACACCCCTTTCACATCAAAAAAACCGACCCGGTAGGGAACAGATGCAGCAAGTGCATCGAGATCGAGGTCGTGATGATCTCCCATGTGGGCGGCGATGATTTTGGAGGAGAGTGTGTGGGCAGCCAGCTGCATCGCATGTCTGCGCTCATCCAGACGGTAGCTGTATGCAAGCGTATAGTAGAGCCAGGCGATAATAGCAAACAGCACAAAAAGAGAGCCTGTATAGAGTCCGATAAACCGGTAAAGTACCCCTCTCTCCTCTTTAGTGAAATCGATAACCCACTCCTTTGATATTGGTGATCGCCTCTTCTCCCAGATGTTTGCGCAGATTTTTGATGTATGTGCGAAGCGTCGCCGGGGAAGGCGTATCTTCATAACTCCAGACATTATTGAGAATCTCATCGAAACTGAGCACGCTTCCCGGATGCCGGAGAAAATACTCCAGTACCTGCGCCTCTTTTCGCGAAAGACGCACCTCGATCCCCTCTTTGAGAAGCATCTGATGCGCATAACTGTAGCGCAACCTATCGTCGATCTCAACCTCATCGCTATCTTCTATGTGATAACGCCGCTTCAGATTGTCGATACGTGCTTTGAGCTCCAGCAGATCGAACGGCTTTTTCAGATAGTCATCCGCTCCCGCTCCAAAACCCGCAGCGACATCTTCGGCACTCTCCAGCGAAGTGATAAAAATGGCAGGGGTATGATTTTCAGCTTGCCGTAACTCCCGTAAAAATGTCAATCCGTCCAGCCCGGGGACATTGACATCCAGCAAAAAAAGATCAAATCTCTGTGAAAGTGCCACAGACTCCGCTTCCAGCCCGTCGTAGGCATAAAACACATCACAATCAAGCGCTTCGAGATACTCGCCGATCACCTCGCTCAGTATCATATCATCTTCCAGAAGAAGTACTTTCATGAACGCCCTTTATACTCAAATAAGGTATTATAACCGATCTTTATAGAAGTAGCGCTAAAGCCCGGATATATTTAAAGAAACCCCAAAAAAACCGATATAGCAATATTGACGCATCTCCAATATCGCTGAGTTAAAAAATTTTAAGCACGGTTTATCTGTGCGTGAGCCCTCCGCTGAGGTGAGAGCGTAAAAAAAACGCAAACTGCTTTGCGTTTTTAGCTCGGAACCTAAGCTGATGTGCTTGCACCAGCGCCGGTAGCGTTAGCGTAGTCAAAGGGTGTAACCCCGCAACGAAGTGAGGACAATTACTTCCTTTGACGTTAAATTAAAATGAAAGATAATTTATGCATAACGATCCCAACAGATATATCAAACAAAAACTGATCTACATCCCGATTGCCGCCGTCACATTTGTCGCTGCGGCAACGGCGATCGGCACATCTCTGATCGTATCGGAGCATCTCCCCTCCGGTTCCGGCACCACCTATCTGCAAATCGCACTCTACACCGCCGTTCTTGTTGCAATGATCCTCGCCGTGATGATACCGGTCATCAAAAAGACATTTGTCCAGAGACTCGACAAGGTACAAAACGGTCTGTTCGGTTTTCTCGACTACCTTTCGGGAAAAAGATCCAAACTATGCTATATCGACAAAAACACCGGCGCTATCTCCGATGCGATCAACACCAAAATAGCCGAAATCGAGCGCCAGATGATCAAAGATCAAGCTTTTATGGAAGAGTTCATCACACACGCCAAAGCGGTGGAACGCGGCGACTACAGCAGGCGTATCAAAACCATGCCCGCCAGTCCACTCCTGCAAAAAGCACATCATGAGATCAATCAAATGCTGGAGAGTCTGGAGAAAAATATCGGTTCCGACCTGCACGAAATTTTGAAACTGATCGAAAATTATGCCGCGGAAGATTACCGCCACCCCATCCAAAACCCCAAAGGCAAGATCGAAATCTCCATCAACAAACTTGGAGAAGTGATTTCCAAGATGCTTCAAAACGACCGCTCCTACGGTCTCGAATTTAAAGAGAAGGCACAAACCGTCAATCAAAACATCAAAACCGCCTACCGGTACATTGACGAAAATCTGAAAAGTGAACTCGCAGTCATCATCCAGACAGTCGATGAAGTGAACCGACATATCAAAACCAATGTCGAGAGCGCTTCTTTTATCAGCTCCTACTCCCAGTCCGTCAGCGAAGCAGCCAGAGAGGGAGAGTCACTTGCCAAACAGACAGCCGATGCGATGCTGGAGATCCAGCAGCAGGTGACAACAATCAACGAAGCGATCACGATCATCGACAAAATCACGATGCAGACAAATATTCTCTCTCTCAATGCTGCCGTCGAAGCCTCCACTGCGGGGGAAGCAGGAAAAGGGTTTGCCGTCGTCGCACAGGAGGTCAGAAACCTCGCCGCGCAGACTGCAAAAGCATCCAAAGAGATCAAGGCGATCGTGGATACTGCCAGAGCCAAAGCCGAAACCGGGAACGAAATCTCAGCCCGGATGATCGAAGGATACCACCATCTGGTGCAACAAGTCTCCAAAACGATGGATATCGTCTACGACATCACCCAGACCTCCAATCTCCAGGATCAGCAGATACAGAAGATCCACGATCTCGTATATGAGATGCGCAGCCTGATCGACAGCTGTCTGATCAAACTGGAGACAGCGGAAAAACACTCCAGTGAAAATATGACCAAAGCTTCCCACATCATACAGAGTACCGAAGAGAAGCAGTTTGCCAATATATCATAAATTTGTGATATAATTCCACCGTACAATACCTACTACGGGAGTCTGTTCATGAAGAGGGTGGTGCCGCTGCTGTTACTGCTGACACTCACACTCTTTGCGGCAGGCTCATTCTGGCACCTTTTGCAGGAAACCGAAAATAGATTTTTCCCCGACAAAGTCATTCTAACACTCATCTCAGACAGCAACACCACCAAAATACTGGACGAAAATCAGACCACAGCCTTGCTGGAGGAGCGGGTACACGCCTATGAAGGGCTGATCCTCAAACTCAAAAACGAACCCTACTCTCTGGACGACCGCAACAACAGCTATTACAATCCCAAAGAGAGTGAAAAAACGATCAACACACTGATGCTGAAAATCGATGCCAACCGAAAATACGGCTATCTTCAGGCAGTCAAGCGTGACAAACTCAAAGTAGAAACTCTCCGGCTCAGAGGGAAGATCTTCACTTTTTTCCACTACCTCGCCGACAACTGGACAACACTGGAAGAGAAGCGTCTTGTAGAATATATCCGCAAACACAAAGAGATGCTCAGCAAAACATTTTCGATCAAAGATGCCATCACCATTTACGAAGAGGTCGCATCACAAAAGGGCAGTGTCGCAAAGCAGATACAGAAGAACTTTTTCATATTTGCAAGGGACTACTACTTTTTTGACAGTTTTCTCGACTACCTGACTATCAATGCAAAGCTACTCACCTACCGCTCCATCGCTGCCGAACTGCGGCTGGACAATCTGATCAACTATATCAACAAGCAACCCGCCGCAGCAAAATTGAACGTCTATCTGCGCTATATCAAACTCGATATCGGAAGGGTGATCCTCTTTCTCTTTGTCATCCTCTTCTTCTGGATACTCAACTATCTCATCTACAAACGGCTCTACAACTATTTCAAATACAGAATCTTAGAACATGAAGATGAGACAGACGATATCCTGCTCGACAATCTCAACCGCATCCGAAAACCGGTCTCCCTGCTCATCAACGGTATCGGACTCAAACTTGCCCTCGAAGTTGCCCGATACCCCATGCCGCTTTCGGAATCGACGGAACTGCTCTTTTACATATTCTATATCGCGATGATCGCATATATCCTGATGCAACTGGTGGAAAATATCTTTTTTATCTATTTTCACCGCAAACAGGCGACAGAAAACAAGCAACTCAGAAGCGAACTGCTCAACCTCATCCTCTCAATCACCAAAGTGCTTATCTTCATGACCGCACTGCTGGTCGCACTGGTCAAGATGGGCGTCAACGTCACCAGCGTACTCGCGTCACTGGGCATCGGCGGTCTTGCCGTAGCACTCGCCGCGCAAACTACCCTTTCAAACTTTTTCGGACTTCTGAAGATCATTTTCGACGAATCTTTCTCACAGGGAGACTGGATAGAGACCAAAGATGTCGAAGGCACCGTCGTCGAGATCGGTTTCATCTCCACCAAGATCCGCACCTTCGACAACGCCCTCATCACAGTCCCCAATGCCGAACTGGCAAATACCCCGCTGAAAAACTGGAACCGCCGTACAATCGGACGCCGTATCAAGATGCACATCGGCGTCACATACAGTGCGAAAAGAGAGCAGCTCCAGGCAGCCATCGACGATATCACCGCGATGCTGAAGAACCATCCCGGTATCATCACCGCCGACAAAATAGACCGCAGAACCATCAGGAAATATTACAAAGAGGCAGGGAAATTTCTCTCACTCGAAGACAAACTCGGTATCAAAACCACCCTGCTGGTCTATCTCGACAGCTTCTCCGACTCCTCGATAGAGATACTGCTCTACTCCTTTTCAAAAACGACCAAATGGGAAGAGTGGCTTAAAATCAAACAGGATGTGATGTATCAGATTATGGAGATTTTGGAGAAACACGGTCTGGAGTTTGCATTTCCGTCCCAGACGCTCTACTTTGACGAAGAGAATATCGCGCAGAGTGCCAAAGCACTCTATCACCGCACCAACAAATAATCGAATCCTCTGAACAATTGACTGCGCGAACAACATCTGCAGCGGCAGGGTCAAAATTTCTCCGAAATTTTGGGGTACCCACCGTGAAGCCGTTTGAGAGAAGTCAATTGTTCAGAGGATTCAATCTATTGTACGGTGATAAAACGCTACGCTAAACCGATCTCCTCGAGAATCGGAACAATCTTTTCGGAAAGCTTTTCGAGCTCCAGCGGCAACAGTGAAAATGCTTTGTCCTCCAGCTTCCACTCCGCAATCTTCTCAAGTGTTATACTCTTCTCTTCCGGAGTCAGATGCTCCGCCTCTTTGACCGCTTTTTGCAGCTTTTCTACTTTTTCATGATCTGTTTTCATAATATCCGCTTCTCCTCACTTTTTTATATTATATCCAAAATGAGGAAAAATCTTGACATTGGCACGATATCTTACTAATATATTGTATATAAAGATAGTACGAAGGAGTTTCATGACAAAAGATACCATCGGTTTCGGCATCGCCGGAAATTTTGCCAGACACCTCGAACAGGCGGGTGAGAGTGCCGACTTTGTCGGTATTGAAACAGCGGACGAAGATGCACCCAAAGGGATATTTCCTACCTATGTACCGCACTGCAATACACTTTTGGGTATCTATCCCTTCTCATCCGCCACTATCGCCAAACCGCAAATACCGGGTCAGGAGACTCCGATACAGATGGAACCGGAAATCGCCCTGCTCTGCGATATGACATATGAGAACGGAAAAGTGGCGGCGATCATCCCCACCCATTTCGGTGCCTACAACGACTGCTCCATCCGCATCGAAGGTGCACCGAAGATCAGTGTCAAAAAGAACTGGGGTGCAAACAGCAAAGGGATCACGGCACATATGACACCTCTGGACAGCTTCAGCCCGGGCGGTATGCTCGACCACTACGCCCTCACCTCATTTATCAAACGTGACGGCATCCTGCATCAGTACGGAGAGGACAGCCCCTTGCTGACATACAGCTATTTTTACGACAAACTGACCGACTGGATCGTAGAGAAGCTCAACCACCAGAGAGAGACCGGACCGCTTGAAGACCTCAGCGCACTGATCGAACAGGCAGGCTACCCCGCAGAGATGCTCATCTCTATCGGCGCAACACGCTACACACCCTACGGAGAGAGCCATTTTCTCGAGAAGGGAGATATCCTCTATATCATCGCTTACGATATGCGAATCCATACTCACGAAGCGATCACCGGGATGGCAGAGCGTGACGCGTTTCATGAAGAGGGGATTAGCCTGCTGCGGCAAACGGTAGTATGAAACGGAACTTTCTGTTTCATACTTACCACACCCCCTTTAACCCTTACATGATATAATAATCTTGCAATTAAATTACCCTTTACCAACTTCAAGGAAATCGATGCAGTTTGAGACTTATCCGTTTGAAAAACTAACCCGCCTTCTGGAAGGCATCACACCCGATCCCGACTACGATCCTATCACCCTGACTATCGGCGAGCCGCAGTTCGCCACGCCGATGTTCATACAGGATGCACTCAGCGAAAATGCCCATCTGCTGAACAGATACCCCAAAACAGCCGGTGAAGCAGGACTTCGTGAAGCACAGCGGGGATTTGTCGCACGCCGTTTCGGTGTCGATCTGGACGATACACAGATCATCCCCACATTCGGCACCAGGGAAGTGCTCTTTAACTTTCCGCAGTTCCTGCTTGCCGAAAAAGAGCATCCGGTGATGGCGTTTACCAACCCTTTTTACCAGATCTACGAAGGTGCGGCGATCGCAAGCGGCGCGAAAGTACACCATATCAACCTGACAAAAGCAAACGGTTTCAAAGCCGTGATCGATCCCGATATGCTTCATGAAACAGACTTTGTCATCCTCAACTTTCCCAACAATCCCACCGCCGCAAGTATGGATCTTGATGAATTGACAAAATGGGTCGAAGCGGCGCTGGCGTATGACTTTGTACTCCTCAACGACGAGTGTTACAGTGAGATATACACAGGCTACAAAGATCCCTCTCTGCTCGAAGCGAGTATCGCAGCGGGCAATCCCGGCTTCAAAAACATCCTCGTCGTCAACTCCATCTCCAAACGCAGCTCCGCACCGGGGCTTCGCAGCGGCTTTATCGCCGGAGATGCAGAGATACTCAAAGGGTATATGCGCTACCGCACCTATGTCGGATGCGCTTCCCCGCTCCCGCTTCAGGCAGCGGCGGCAGAAGCATGGGAAGATGAGGGGCACGTCGCGTTTTTCCGCGACCTCTACTACCGGAACTTCGCCGTTGCGCAGGAGATACTGGGCACGCCGATTCCAAAATCGACCTTCTACCTCTGGCTGGAGGTGGAGGATGACCTTGAGATCACCAAAAGACTCTATGCCGAGAAAAACCTCAAAGTCCTGCCGGGATCGTTTCTGAGCAGAGGCGACTTTGATGAAAAGTATATACGCATCGCACTTGTCGAAGATGAAGCGCGCACCAAAGAGGCTATGCAAAGGATCAAACCCTATGTCCAGTAAGATTCACTTCATCGGCATCGGCGGTATCGGACTTTCGGCACTCGCACGCTTTTTGCAGAAAAACGGCTACACCATCAGCGGTTCGGATATGAAAGAGACACCCATCACCAAAACCCTCCGCAAAGAGGGTATCGCTGTCTCTATCCCCCAGTCCGCGGAAAATATCACCGACCAGTCGATCGTCATCTACTCCGCCGCCGTCAAACCGGACAATCCTGAAATCATCGCCGCAAGAGAGAAAGGGATGCTGCTGCTTTCGCGCAAAGAGGCACTTCCCTTTATCCTCAAAGGCAAAAAGGTCTTCGCCGTCGCAGGAGCACACGGTAAAAGCACCACCTCCGCGATGCTCGCCTCCATCATCGACGCTTCTGTTATCATCGGTGCGGAGAGCAAACAGTTCGGATCGAATATGCACTTTGCAGAGGGTGAAAACCTCATCTTTGAAGCCGATGAGAGCGATGCCAGTTTTCTCAACACCAACCCCTACATCGCCATCGTCACCAATGCCGAACCGGAACATATGGAGTTTTACGACTACGATCTCGATCGCTTTTACGACGCCTACCGGACATTTATCCGCAAAGCGAAAATCCGTGTCATCAACGCCGAAGATAGTTTTCTCTCTACCCTCACCGACATCGAAGCGATCCGCCTCTACCCCGGCAAAGATATCAAAAGTATCAAAACCGTCATCATCAACGGCGACCCCTACACCTCTTTCGTACTGAAAGATCTGGGGACTTTCGAAGTTTTCGGTGTCGGGGAACATATCGCCATCAACGCCTCTTTGACCATACTCGCCGCCATCACCCAAAATTCACTCGAAACGGTGCGCAGCAACCTCAGAGCCTACAAAGGGATCAAAAAGCGTTTCGATATCCTCGAAAAAGATGACCGCCACGTCATCATCGACGACTATGCACACCACCCCACCGAAATCGAAGCGACCATCAAGTCGGCACGCAAATACGCCCGCCTGCTGGGACTCAAAAAAGTGACCGCCATCTGGCAGCCGCACAAATACAGCCGCACCATCGACAACCTCGAAAAGTTCAAAGAGTGTTTTGTCGGGATCGACGAACTGGTGATCCTTCCGGTCTACAATGTCGGTGAAGAGGAGCAGTTTATAGACTTTGAAAACCACTTTCGCAAATACAATCCACGCTTTGCCGATACGGTTGTGCGCACAAAGGGCGGCATCGAACTGCGCAAGGATCACAGGGAGATCGGCGCACTTCATGAGGGAGTGATCATCGGGCTGGGTGCGGGCGACATCACCTATCAGCTGAGAGGAGTTTCGTGATGCAGATTATCCTCGGGCTCTTTTTTCTGATCATCGCCGCCACACTGATCGCCTCCAAAGTCGAAGCGATATCGCATGAAAAGAAGATCCAGATCCTCAAGATAGCCGCCCTCGTTTTCGCGCTGCTCTGGCTCTATGAAGCGAGTGTCGATCACAGCGACAAACGTATCCGCAACCTCTACAACGCATTTCGTCAGGGAAAGACGATCCTCTGTCAGGACCAGAAAGTGACACAGGCACACTTCTATTTCGAGACCGGAACCGAATCTTTTGTCAGCACCGAAGAGAGCGGTCCCCTCAGCGGTCTGATCTATCCCGCCTCTTCCTGCGAGGTCGCCGGTGAATAGTCTGCTTGCCAAACTCGATCTACAGGAGTTCATCACTGAATATGAGCAGTTTCTGGCGCGTCCCAAACCGCTCTTTATGGAGGGTGACAGTAACCTCCACTTCAAATTTATCAAAAAACTGACCGATTACGATTTCAAAGCGCCGCCGGAAGTCAAAAACCTCGACAAAGAGCTGATGTATCTCAAAAAACAGGGACGGCTGCGGATCTACGAAATCTTTGAATTTGTCAAAATAGTACAATACTTCATCTACCTCAAAAAGTATCTTCATGAAGGGATCGTCGGCGAATGGCTCGACAAGATCGTCATCCCCCCGGAG
>QNZT01000134.1 GCA_003978455.1 Sulfurospirillum sp. | reverse complement strand
AGGTTGAGATTGTACTCTTTAAAAATAATCTTTGCCTCTTCCCACGCTACCGGATCAACTTTGATAGAGGTTTGTTTTCGCGCTGTCATATCTGTCCTTCGTAGTTTATTGTATATTATACTTCATTTGAATTATAAAGTCAAGGTTTGGAAAATTTGAATTTGAAATATATTTAATAAAAATTAGAGTTTATCTTTAGGTATTGCCTGCTTTGTAGATTTTTTCTTTTTCCGGAGGCAAAAGTCCGCCAAAAGAGTAGTTTTTAAAACCATTGCCAAGATGGAGTGCTTTGAGTTTCCCATTTTTGATCATGGAAAAGCTGATATATTTAGAGAGTGTCTCAAAACTCTCTTTGAAAGGTATATCATTTTTCAAGTATGCCGTGCATGTCAGTTCAAAATATTTCATAAGATACCAACCTTTATAAAATTAGTTGGTGTTGATTATACTATTTTATAGTTTTAATGAAAGTTTCATGAAAGGAGTATTTCCACCATCTTCTCCCGCTCCGTTAAAAACTGTCGGCTGATCTGCACAGTTTGTGTCTGCTCATACGCCACTTCGCGCAAACCCTCTTCGCCTATCTCATAGATCGTACTGTTGGGGTAGGCGAGGATGATGGGTGCGTGGGTGGAGATGATGAACTGGCTGCCTTGTTTGACCAGTTCATGGATGAGGGTGAGGATGGACATCTGTCTGGCGGGTGAGAGTGCGGCTTCGGGTTCGTCGAGGATGTAGAGTCCGTTTGCGCCGAAACGGTGCCGCATGAGGGCGAGAAAGGCTTCGCCGTGGGAGAGTTCATGAAGCGGTGTGCCGCCGTAGGCATCTTCGACACCGAGTTCTTCTATCTGTGTGGCGACGTTGAAAAAACTTTCTGCTCTGAGGAAGAAACCTGTTTTGGCTCTCTTGCCCGTTTTGGCGATGCGGAGGTATTCGTGCAGTTCGGAGTGTGAAGGGCGTGTGGTGAAGTTGAAGTTGGTCGTGCCGCCTTCGGGATTGAACCCCTGACTGATCGCCAGCGCTTCGAGGAGTGTCGATTTGCCGCTGCCGTTTTCACCGACGATGTAGGTGACGTGAGGATGGAGCATCGTTCGTTCAAGGTTTTTGACGACAGGTAAAGAGAAGGGATAGTTCTCATAAGAGTCGATCTTTTCACGTTTGAGATCAAACGAGATCAGCATATTTTCAGTGGCTTCGAGTGCCTGCTCTGCCGCCTGCTGTGAACTCTTTTCATATAGTGACTCGATCGCTTTGTAAAGTTCGGGATATTTCTGCCCGAACCACTCCTGTTGCAATATCCACTGTGCATAGCCGGGATCGTCTGCGAGTACGGAGATGTCACGCCCTTTGTATTTTCCGATCGGCAGTTTCATGAACGCTGCTTACCTCTCGTCGAGTCCCAGCTCTTTTGCCAGAAATTTTCCGGTGTAGGAGCCGCTCTTTTTCGCGTTTTTCGCCACCTCTTCTGGTGTACCGCTATCGACGATGAGCCCGCCTTTGCTGCCGCCTTCAGGTCCCATATCGATAACATAGTCGGCGTTTTTGATCACATCGAGGTTGTGTTCGATCACCAGTACGGAGTTGCCCAGATCGGTGAGGTGCTGGAGTACTTTGACCAGTCTGTCCACATCGGCGAAGTGGAGTCCTGTGGTCGGTTCATCGAGGATGTAGAGGGTGTTTCCGGTGTCGTTTTTGCTTAACTCTTTGGAGAGTTTGATCCTCTGCGCCTCACCGCCGCTGAGTGTCGTGGCGTTTTGCCCGAGGGTGATGTATCCCAGTCCCACATCCTGAAGGGTTTTGAGTTTCTGGTGGATTTTGGGTACCGCTTTGAAAAATGCCATCGCTTCATCGACGCTCATATCGAGTACTTCGGAGATATTTTTCCCTTTGTAGAGCACTTCAAGCGTCTGGGCATTGTAGCGTTTGCCGCCGCAGGCGTCACACTTGACCTGTATGTCGGGCAGAAAGTGCATCTCGATCTTGATCTCGCCCTCACCCTGGCACTTCTCGCAGCGACCGCCCTTGACGTTGAACGAGAAGCGCCCGATCTTGTAGCCGCGGATCTCCGCCTCTTTGGTTTTGGCAAAGAGCGTACGTATCTCATCCATCACACCGGTATAGGTAGCGGGGTTGCTGCGTGGTGTCCGTCCGATGGGGCTCTGGTCGAGATAGATCACTTTGTCCAGTTTTTCGAGCCCCAGACACTCGACCCCTTCCACTTTTTTGACCTTTTTGCTGCGGTTGAGCAACTCTTTTGCGACCGGCAGCAGCGTCTGGAGTATCAGGGAACTCTTCCCGCTGCCGCTGACGCCGGTGACGGCGACGAAGTTGGCAAGCGGGATTTTGACATCGAGGTTCCGGATATTGTTGAGGGTGACGTTTTTGACTTCGAGCCACGCTTTCTGTTTGCGTCCTTTGTAGTAGTCGATCTTTTTGCGTCCGTAGAGGTAGTCGGCAGTCAGTGTCTTGGCTTTTCTGAGTGCTTTCAGTGTCCCGTTAAAGATCACTTCACCACCGAATTTTCCCGCTTTGGGACCGATATCGATGATAAAGTCCGCCGACTCGATCGTCTCTTTATCATGTTCGACGACGATGACGGAGTTGCCCTTTTTCTGGAGGTTTTTGAGGGTGTTGATCAGCTTCAGCGTATCTCTTTCATGAAGTCCGATGCTTGGCTCGTCCAACACGTACATCACCCCCGTCAAGCCGCTTCCGATCTGCGAGGCGATGCGTATCCTCTGCGCCTCCCCGCCGCTGATGGTTCTGGCATCACGCCCAAGCGAAAGGTAGCCGAGCCCGACGTCGTAGAGGAAAAAGAGGCGTTCGTTGATCTCCTTGAGTATCGGCGCGGCGATCATCTTCTGCTGCGGTGTCAGGTACGCAAAGCGGCTCTCGTCGGAGAAAAAAGCGTAGCTATCTTCGATCGGCATCTGCAATATATCGGCGATACCGTGCCCCGCGACCTTGACTGCCAGCGAGCGTCTGGAGAGGCGGTTGCCGCCGCAGTTGTCACACACCTTTTCGGTCATATACTCGCCCAGCTCTTTCTCATCTTTGAGCATATCATGCGCGATGCGGATGATCCCGTGAAACGGTCGCACCACTTTGTGCCGTTTCCAGGTAAAGCGTGACTCCTCCACACCGCCGTGGAGTATCGCCTTTTGCTGATGTTCTGGCAACTCCTCAAAGGGTACCGTCACATCGATTCCCGCCGCTTCACAGAAACCCAGCAGGAGTTTGAAGTAGTACCCTTTGTTGAAGCCGTACAGCAGTTTCACTGCCCCTTTTTCGATCGGCAGATGCGGGTCGATCACTTTTTTGAGATCGAGTGCATACCGGATCCCCAGCCCGTCGCACACATCGCACGCCCCTTTGGGAGAGTTGAACGAAAAAGAGAGCGGTTCCAGAGGTTCAAAAGAGATCTTGCAGTCAAAACAGGCGAAGTGTTCACTGTAGTGGATATGCTCTTCGGGATAATCCAGCTCTTTGGCGTTCATGATCTCGATCTCCAGCTCACCGTAACTCTCTTTGAGCGCCTTTTCGACATCTTCGGCGATACGCTGGCGGTTCTCCTCTTTGACCACGACACGGTCGATGACCACTTTGATGGTATGTTTTTTGGTTTTGCTCAACGCTATCTCATCATCCAGCCGTACCATCACACCGTCGATCATCGCACGCACATACCCTTTGGCGACCAGGGATTCGAGCAGATCGGAGAAACTCCCCTTCTTCTCCCGGATCAGCGGCGCCATCATGACAATCTTCGCCCCTTCAGGGAGCTTCTGCACCTGTTCGATGATATCCGCCGCACTCATCTGGGAGATAGGCTTGCCGCACTGGTGGCAGTGCTGTTTGCCGACACGGGCGTACAAGAGACGCAAATAGTCATAGATCTCGGTGATCGTTCCGACTGTCGAGCGCGGGTTTTTGGAGGTGGTCTTCTGATCGATCGCGATCGCAGGCGTCAATCCTTCGATCTTATCCACATCGGGTTTGCCGATGCGGTCCAGGAACTGTCTGGCATAGGAGGAGAGCGACTCGATATAGCGGCGCTGCCCCTCGGCATAGAGTGTGTCAAACGCCAGCGTACTCTTGCCGCTGCCGCTGATCCCGGTGATGACAACGAGTGCATTTTTGGGTATTTCAAGGTTGATATTTTTCAGATTGTGCTCTCGGGCACCAAACACTTTGATCTTGTCCATACTAACCTCTCAGCAGTTTGTTGACGATCAGAGCCAGAATGACAAAGTTGAGTACCAAAATCATCTTTTTATGGCGTTTGGGATCGGTTTTGTGGGCAAAATGGATCCCCAGAAAAACACCCGCCAGCGACGCGAAACCGATCATAAGCCCATCTCGATAATCGACATACCCGAAACGGCTCAGGCTGATCAGCCCCGCCATCGACGAAAAGAGCACAAAAAAGAGCGCCGTCGATACCGCCTCTTTGACATGATAGTGCAGGAAACCGACCATAATCGGTGTCAGCAACAGCGCCCCGCCGATACCGACACTCGTCGCAAAGATCCCGATCATCGTACCGATAGCAAAGAAGAGCAGCCGGTTTTCGACCGGAGGTTTGTTACTCTCTGCCGGTGCATGAAAAAAGCGATAGATCGCATAGAGCACCACACCGAGCAAGATATAGGTCAGTGTCCGGGAAGAGAGCTGATGCACAACATAGCCGCTCGCCAGACCGCCCAGAAAACCGCCGAATCCGAAAAAGATCGTGCTGGAAATCTTTAAAGAGCCTCGTTTGAAGTTGAGATAGGAACCAAACAGGGAACTCATCACCATCTGCACGACAGAGATACCGATCGCCTCTTTGATATCAAAACCGAGATAGAGCAAAATCGGCACCAGAATCGTCCCGCCGCCGACACCGAAAAAACCTGAAATCGCACCCACCAGGATACCTGTGAAAAGTAATTCTATAACCATTATACACCTAATTGAAAATTGTCCGATTTTACATAAAAGCCACTTAAAGGTATAATATGTTTATGAGCGAAGAAGAGACAACACAAAACCATCCACTCAGTTACGACAAACTGATCGATATCTCCGTCCAGCTGGTCACGGAACTGGGTTCTACCAAAGTACGCGTCAAAGAGTATCTCAAACTAACAAAAGGCTCGGTGATAGACCTGGGAAAACCGGCAGGTGAGAGTGTCGAACTCTACGTCAACGGCAAGATCCTCGGCAAGGGGGAAGTGATGGTCTATGAAGACAACCTCGCCATCCGGATCAACGAGATCCTCGACTCAGACTCTATCATACAGTACTTCAGGAGAGAACAGCAGTGAGATTTCTGTGGGCGTTTCTGCTCTTTTTGTCTGTTTCCCTCCACGCCACACAGGTCGTCACACAAACTGTGTACGAAAACCCCGACCATATCGACCTGATGCTCACCTTCGATACACCCTGGTCCGGAAAAATCGCCAGAACCAAAAAAGGCGACACCACGGTACTGATACTGGACAAAGTCACTTTTCCTAAAAAAGAGTGGCACCAAAAGAGTAACTCCGGCATCGTCGACAGCGTCACACTCGACGCACTCAACGATAAAACCGCAGTCACACTCGCTGCACCCTCGCCAGTACAGATCGACGCATCCAAGACGATCGATAAAAGCGGCTTGCGCATACGCATACACAAAGCACCGGCATCCACACTTCATGAAGAGGTGCACCCTATCCCCGCACCTGCCGATGCAGCCACACCGAAAGATACGTACAGCTTTTCAGCCGCTTTTTTAAAGATCATGCTGGTACTCAGCGGTTTGATCGCCCTGCTCTGGTTTTTGAAAAAGTGGATGGAGAAAAAGAGCGGAGGAAACTGGCTCTTTGGGAAAAACGATGAGACTTCTCAGATCAAAGTGATCAGCCAGAAACCGCTGGATATGAAAAACCGTGTCGTACTGCTACGCTACGAAGAGCGCGAATATCTGGTACTGCTGGGAGAGAACAATCTCCTGCTGGATCGCTTTGAAGAGGGAGAGGAAGCAGCCTTTGAAAAACTGCTTCAAAAAAGGGGCAAAAAACTTGGAGAGTATCTCGAAGATTAACTCCTAGCTAGCGCAGTGCTACTTTCGAACGATCCCCTCCCCGGGCAGATTGTTCGATCCAGTACGATGCACGCTCTCTGTCCTGTTTTACGCCTATGCCGTTGTTGTAGAGTACGGCAAGATTTTGCTGTGCGATGGTGTTACCCTGTTTTGCCGCAGTTTGAAAATGAACGAATGCTGTTTTAAAATCACCCTTTTCGAGGGCATCCATCGCAATCACCAAATCACTGTTTCCTGCCGATTCGCTGCCTGGGTTTACACTACTGCTGCTATGCGTAGTAACACTCTCTCCTCTCTCAACTTTGGAGAGCTCTTGTATCTCAGCATCTGTAAGTGGGATCGAATAAGCCCCTGACCCGGCATAGACGATAGTTGCAAGTGAAAGTGAAAAAATTATTTTTAGCATTAAAATACTCCTGTAGATTTCGCATCACTCTGCTTTGTAACAGAGTATGAGTCTGCATATGCGAAATATCAGAAGCAACTTCTGTGCCAATAGATTTCGGTTAGCTATTTGTTATCTACCGATAACATAAGATTAGCGAAGTGCTACTTTCTCACTCTCTGTAATCTGAGCAGACTGCTCCATCCAATATGCCGCCTGTTCCCTGTTCTGTTTCACACCTATACCGTTGTTGTAAAGTACGGCCAGATTTTGCTGGGCAACAGGATCACCCTCTTCCGCTGCAATTTTCAGATGACGAAACGCAGTTTTAAAATTACCTTTTTCCAACGCATTCATCGCGATTTTCAAATCGCCGGCAGCCAGTTGTACCATGCATAGCAGCGTCATCATAAATATGATTTTTTTCATTGCATCCTCTTTATATTTTCGATCTCTAAGTATAGCAGCAATATTAAAAAAATTCAATATATTTAATTAACCCTCAGCGTTATTTGGTTATTTGTTTCTAGAACAACAGCTGCAACGGAAGGATCAAAACGAGGGTTGATTTATCTAAATCGCAAAATAAAGCGCTTCGGGATGATGCACCACCAAAGCACTCGTCGTCTGCTCCGGATGCATCTGGTAGGTCTCACCCAGCTCTATGCCGAACTCTTCGGGGCGCAGCATCGCAAACAGTTCTCTGTTCATCGCCAAATCGGGACAGGCGGCATAGCCGAATGAGTAGCGGCAGCCGTGGTAGCGTGTCATCTTAACATCACGCAGGCTGTGCCCCTCGTTTTCGGCAATATTGAGCTCCAGCCGAATCTGTTTGTGGATGATCTCCGCGATCGCTTCGGCAAGCTCTACCGATATGCCGTGCAGATGATGGTACGCACTGTACTTTCCGGCTGCGTAGAGTTCCTGCTCTTTTTCGCTGAACTTCGATCCCGCACTCGCCAGCTGAAACGCCACGACATCGTGCCGGTCACTTCTGAAATAGTCGCTCAGGCAGCGGTAGGGTTTACGCATCTGGCGGGGAAATTCAAACTTGTATTTCGCTCTCTCACGAACTGCTTCAAGCGGTTCACGGTTGATCTCATCTTCACTGAACCACCCCTCACTCTCGTCGAAGACCAGCAGCGTATCACCGTCGGCGCGGCAGGGGTAGTAGCCGTAGAGTGTGACCGGTTCAAGCAGTTTCTCTCTGAGGATATCGCGTTTCATCTCTTCAAAAAGCGGCCACAGCTTTTCATTTTCGATCTTTTGACGCTCCTCTTTTGTCAACTTTTTATTGACATACCCCCAGCGTTGGTTGAAGAGCATCTTGTGATTGATCCAGTCAAACGCCAGTTCGTCCACTTTCGCATCCATCACGCGCCGCCCCCAGAATGGCGGATTGGGTATCGCTATGTCCCGGCGGGGCATCTTGATCTGCTCCAGCGGAGGGATATCTTTTTTCGATTTCTTCTTCACCACCGCCACATCGAGATCGGACTTGTTGCCGCCCAAATCGGTATCGAAATTGCCCTCTTCGATACGGCTCATCGCAACGATCCCGTCAAAAGCATCTTTGCAGTAGAAAATCGGACCATCATACGCCGGACGGCAATACTCGTCGATAAACTTTCCCGTCAACGCCGCACCGCCGAGTAGTACCGGCAGTTTGATCCCCTTCTCCTTCATATACTTGAGATTT
Source organism: Sulfurospirillum sp. (assembly GCA_003978455.1). Taxonomy (GTDB): domain Bacteria; phylum Campylobacterota; class Campylobacteria; order Campylobacterales; family QNZT01; genus QNZT01. The sequence continues at coordinate 1,727 of QNZT01000134.1, read as the reverse complement.
TCAAGCATCACACCGGTCGATTTGACCAGCAGCCCGCTCATACCTATCGCATCGACATGCTGCTCTTCGACCACTTTCAGAAACGATTCGATATCCGCTTTGATACCGATATTGATCACTTTGTATCCGTTGTTGGTGAGGATGATATCCACCAGGTTTTTTCCGACATCATGCACATCCCCTTTGACGGTTCCCAGTACCAGTGTCGTTTGGGTCTTCTTCTCTTTTTTGGGAAGGTAGGGATTGAGCCAGTCCACTGCCGCTTTCATGGTCTCTGCCGACTGCAATACGAAAGGCAGCTGCATCTTTCCGCTGCCGAAAAGCTCCCCCACCTCTTTCATCGCATCGATCAGGATAACATTGACGATCTCTTCCGCGGGGATCTCATCCTTCGCCTGCGGCAGAAGCTGAAGCATACGCTCCTTGTCACCGTCAAGCAGTAGTTTGTGCAGCTTTTCGCGTGTATTCATTTTGGCAAATGCCGCATCCTCTTCGTCGCTGTTTTTGGCTTCGACGTTGGAGAAGTGGTCGATAAACCTGAAGAGCGGATCTCCCTCTTCCCTGCGGTTAAAGAGCAGATCTTCACACGCTTTGATATCCGCTTCGCTCATCTTGTGCATCGGAATCGTATTTTTGACATTGACGATCGCCATAGAGAGTCCAGCCTGCACACAGTGGTGCAGGAAAACGGAGTTGAGATACTCTCTGGCATGTTTGTCCAGTCCGAAAGAGATATTGGAAATCCCCAGTACAAAACCCACTTCGGGATGCATCTCATGAAACTCCCGGATCGCCTCGATCGTCTCGATAGCAGCTGTGTGGTACTCCTCTTCACCGCTTCCCACGGTAAACGTAAGCAGGTCAAATACGAGATCTTCGGGATCGAGTCCATGCTCTTTTGTCGCCAGCTGATAGATGCGCTCCGCCACCTTCACCTTGGTCGCCTTATCTTTTGCCATACCCACTTCGTCGATCGTCAGACAGACCAGCGATGCGCCGTAACGTTTGGCAAGCTGACAGACGGCATTGAATTTGTCGATACCGTCTTCGAGGTTGACCGAGTTGATGATCGGTTTGCCGCCTACCTGTTTAAGTCCAATTTCCAGCGCCGCGGTCTGTGTCGAGTCGAGCATCAGCGGCAGGGTCACTTTCTGGCTGTAGAGCGACGCGAGTATCTCCATGTCTCTGGTTTCGTCACGTCCGGCAAAACCGACAGAGAGGTCGATGCCGTGTGCGCCGTAACGCACCTGCTGCTGTGCGACGGAGAGGGTGCCTTCATAATCCTCCGCCAGCAGCAGTTCACGGAACGCTTTGGAGCCGGTGGCGTTGCTGCGCTCTCCGATCAGAAACGGCGGCGGATTTTGCTTCAGATCACGTGTCTCGAAGAGTGACGCGAGCGCTTTGGGCTGTGCACCTTTGGGGGGCTTTGGCACAACACCTTCCAGTGCCGCACTCAGAGCTGCAATATGCTGCGGCGTCGTACCGCAACAGCCGCCCAGCAGCGCAACACCGTCATACTCTGCAAAACGTTTCTGCTGTTCTGTAAACTCTTTGGGTCCCATCGGATAGAAAGTAAAACCGCCGCGGTTTTGCGGCAGACCGGCATTGGCATGGACAGAGATCGGTCTGTTCCACACTTCGGAGAGGGTTTTGACGTGCTTTTCCACCTGTTCGGGTCCTGTACCGCAGTTGAACCCAAGAGAGAGGATATCGAAAGGCTCCATGAT
>QNZT01000007.1 GCA_003978455.1 Sulfurospirillum sp. | reverse complement strand
GCCAGATCGGAGCGCGGCTTGATCGGTACGAAGAGATCCGCCATGTTGGCAGTTTTGGAGTGTCTGGGATCGACGACGATGATGGTCGGTTTCTTGCCGGTGATCTTCTTGTTTCTGGCGATGTGCAGTTTCAGGATCGGGTGGTTGTCGGCGATATTGGCGCCGATGAGCATGATCACGTCCGCATGAGAGAAGTCTTCGTAACTCGCCGGTGGTCCGTCGCTGCCAAAACTGTGTTTGTAGCCCATGACGGCACTCGCCATGCAGAGTGTCGTGTTGCCGCAGTAGTTGTTGGTACCCAGCCCCAGCTGGACAAATTTTCCCAGCGTGTAGAAATCCTCGGTCAGAAACTGCCCGGTGGAGATGACGCCGATCGCCTTTTTGCCGTACTTTTGTTGAATCTCCTTGAATTTGTCGCTGGTGTGTTTGAAGGCTTCTTCCCACTCCACCTCCGTCAGTTTACCGTTTTTTCGGATCATCGGTGTGGTGAGGCGGTTGGAGGCGTGTACCATCTCATGTTCGCTAAGTCCTTTGGGGCAGAGAGTGCCTCTGTTGACCGGGTGTTTGGGGTCGCCCTTGACATAGACCGGTTCGTCTCCCTTCACACCGATGTAGAGTCCGCACCCAACGCCGCAGTAGCCGCAGGTGGAGCGTATCCATTTGTCCGGTTTTTTCGCTTTGGCGACTTTGCCGAAGATCTCATCTTCGACGAGCGCGTATTTGTCGTTTTTGATATCGAATCCGAGAAAGTTTTTGAGTTTGTCTATCATGGTTGGTGCTTTCATCTTTGATTTCCTGCAAAAAAGTTTCCTGCCAGTCCCAGCGGAACGACAGTGACGAAGAAGAGGTATCTTCCGATCAGCTCACTTGCCAGCGCCCCTGCAACGGAGAGTGCAAGTACGACAGTCGCGGCGGCAGTCGCTTTGCCCGCAACCAGTACGATCGTCGCCAGCGGAAGCAGCAGTGCGAAGAGCGCCAGCGAGTAGAGGCGCATCTTTTTCAGCCTTCCGAAGTGCTCGGTTAGCAGTATGCGCGAGCGGTTGAGCTGGTAGAAGAGGGGGGGCTCCTCTTTGAGATCTCTGTAAAAGTTGATCTCCTCGTAGACCATGTAGAGCTGGTAGAGTCCGTAGAGCAGGGCGAGGGCGAGGATCGCCATGACGCTGCGCTCCGCATCGCTGAGCAGCATAACAAGCGCTGTCAGCAGAAAGCCGACGTACCCCGCGCCGAAAAAGCGTCCGGTGGTTGATTTTCTGTTCCATGCCGGGCGGGCGCGGACACGGTAGATGCGTGACTGCGCGTAGATACCGTAGAGCCCGATCGCCAGTACGCCTGCCTGTAGCAGTACCATCAGCCAGCTGTTTGGATTGATCAGCGCTTTGCCAAAAAGCATGGGATAGAGGTAGAGCAACGCCACCAGCGTCGCACCGCCAGCGTAGGCACCGAGTGCCGCTGCTTCCCGTGAGAGCCAGGAGGTTTTGAGGTTTTTCATCGCAGTCAGCGCCAGACCGGGGCGTCCCAGATGGAGCGCCGAAAGCGGCAGTCCGATGCCCGCAGGCAGGAAAATCGCCAGTGCCAGCCAGAAGTTGGGCGCGGCTTCGTTGAGATGGAGCATATAGAGCAGGGTTCCCAGAAACATCGCGATAAATCCACCCACCGATACCTGTGTCAGGACGGTCATGAAGACCAGCGGCAGTTCGGCGTGGGCCGGTTTGAGCAGCCGTTCGTCGGCGGGTTTGACTTCGCCACTAAACTCCGGGAGAGTATAGCGCGTGGTCGGTTTGGTGATGGAGATGTCGGGCAGGTGTGGTGCGACCCCCTCTTTTTCGATTGCACCCTCCAGCCACTCTTCGGGTTTGAAGATCTCGATCTCGATCGCGCCGGCAGGGCATGCCTGCACACACGCAGGGGTTTGCCCCTCGTCCAACTTTTCATGACACATATGGCACTTGGTGACGATGCCTCGGTCACGGTTGAAGACCGGCACTTCGTAAGGGCAGTTCCAGGTACAGTACTGGCAGCCTATGCAGACGTCGTCGTTATGAAAGACGATACCGTTTTCAAATTTGATGTAGGAGTTGGTCGGGCACCCTCTGAGGCACTCGGGGTCGATGCAGTGGTTGCAGCTCATGGAGTTGAAGAGCTGGCTGACGTTTGGAAAGACGCCCGCTTCCATCTCGCCGACACGCCGCCACTTGACGTCGGGGGTGTTGTTGTTCTGTTCGTTGCAAGCCACCTCGCAGCAGTGACACCCCACGCAGGCGGTCATGTCGAAGTGAAAGCGGTACTGCTCTCCCTTTTTGAGCGGCGGGAGGTCGATCTGATAGTTTCCGCACTGCATGCCGGTATCGGCTTTGTAGTTGATGAAACTCTCCAGCGGTGTTTGGTTTTGCATATTTTTCCTTAGTGCTTTTTCCATTTCTTTTTCAAGTGTGTAAAAGGTATATCGAGAGTATAAAAAAGAGGCTCAGACCGGAGGGAAGATTTCGCGGAAAGTTCGCTTGCGCGACCGCAAATGCTACTTTTGTCCTCTTTTTTATACTCTCGATATACCTCTGCCAAAAAAAACATAATCTCTACTCCATCAGCAAAATCAATAGATAGATATTGAGCAGGAAGGAGAGGATGAAGGCGATTTTATAGACTTTCACCGGTTCCCGTTCGATCAGCGGGACGCTCTTGTCGTAATAGGGTTTTACCTTATCGGGATTTTCCAGATCGTACAGCATCTCGGAGTAGTTTTTATAGCGCTTCTCCTTGTCGACTTCGATCGCATGGAGGATGATGCTCTCCAGCCAGGGTGGGATTTTGGGGTTATGTTTTGTCGGCGGTTTTGGCTTTTTGAAGGTGGGTGTCTGAAAGGGTTCGATCTCTCCGTAGGGGAGTTTGCCGGTCAGTGACTCGTAGAGTGTGACGCCGATGGAAAAGATTTCGCTCCCTTCGTCGATGCTCTCTCCATGAAAACGTCCGGGTGCCAGATAGCTCGGTGTACCGGCTCTCGAAGCGGTGGAGAAGATCTCCGTGATCGATCCGAAATCGACTGTTTTAAAGTAGGTTTTCCCTTTGCGCTGGGCACGGATGATATTTTCAGGCTTGATGTCCGCATGCACGAGATCGTGTCTGAGTAGAAATTGCTCCATGTGCAGCAGAAACTTTGCCAGATGGAGACCTTCGTCGATGGAGAGCAGTCGGCGCTTGAGATAGTTTTTGAGTTGGTCTCCCTCTATATACGCCATCACATAGTAGCGTTTGGTGCGGTTTTTTGGGATGACCGCTTTTGGAAAAAAACCTGCTTTGAGGCGTTTTGCATTCCACGCCTCTTTGACGAAAAAGTCCAGTATCTTTTCATCTTCGAGCGCTTCATGTTGTGCAAATTTCATGACATACTTTTTCCCCTTCCGGGTGCAGAGCCATGTGCGTTCGTTTTGTACCAGCGGCTTGATGAGTTCGTATCCGTCGATGGTTTCACCGGCTCTCAGTTTTTCGGGGATAGGTAGTTTCAGGGATTTGAGACGGCACGTCTGGTCGATCTCATGCACATTCATGATCACCGCCGTGGTATCGTCGGGGAGGTTGTCATCCACTTTTTTACTTGCATATTTGACGAGGATATTCGCCCCTGCGCTCATGGCATTGACCAATTCATGATCATCGTCGAAAAGGGTGTAGAGACCGTCGGTGCATAGAAGGATCTGATCTTTTGCACGGATGATATTTTCAAAATAGTAGATATCTGTCTCTTCACCCAGACCGATGGCGGCGGTCAGGACATGATCCATACCCTTTTCATCGGAGTTGTGGTCTTTGGAGAGTTGGTGCAACTGATCGTCACGGCAGAGGTAGATACGGCTGTCACCGACATTGGCACCGTAGAGTTTGTCTCCCTCTATAACCGCGACGGCAACGGTTGTCACCAGTTCCGGGCGTTCATAAGCTTCTATCGATTCATGGTAGAGGATGGCGTTGATACTGGAGATGAAGTGTTTGAGTGTCTTTTCCATACTCCATGAAGCGGGATGGTTTTTAAGGTTTTTGAGCAGGTATCCGGAGACACGTTTTGCGGCTTCCGCACCCGCTTCGGCACTGCCGACACCATCGCAGACGATCGCGATGGACATATCGGGGAGATGTTTGTATTCAAAAGCGTCATCTCCCGTGAGATGATCACCTTTTGCGAGTGTAAAACCTGAAAGCTTGATGTTTGCCATACGCTTGTCCCGAAACCCTTGTCTATATTTATAAAATATTATACAATAAATTTTATCTATAAGGTATGAAGGGGTTGTTTAAAATATAGGCAGCAAAAGATGCTCCTATATACGCCCTCCAGCCTGTACGCCCCATGTGGTTCTCCATCTGGTCTTTACCATCGAGATGCCGACGATAGCAACCATGACCACAACGGCAAAGATGATAAAACCTGCACTGTAGCTGTTAAATGCCTCTTTGCTCCAGCCGAGTGTCTTGATGAGTGCCGTACCGCCGAGACCGCCGGCACACCCGATGATACCTGTCATGATACCGATATCTTTGCCGAAACGTTGCGGTACCAATTGGAAAACGGCACCGTTTGCCATACCGAGATTTGCCATGATGAGAAAAAGCACCAGTATCGCGGCGAAAAAGGGCAGAGATACAAAAGCGTTCAGCAGTACCAGTGCAGTGACAGCACCGAAAAATATATAAAGTGATTTAACCCCGCCGAGTTTGTCGGCGATGGCACCGCCGACCGGACGTAGCATCGCACCTGCAAAGATACAGACAGCACCGAAATAACCGGCGACCACTTTGACATTCGGTTCATTCAGATAGTGGAGTCCAAATGCACTCATATCGGTTTGGTAGGTGTTCATGAGATAGACTTTCATGTAGCCTGCAAATCCGACGAAACCACCGAAACTGACGGCGTAAAAGAGATTGAACCACCAGGTATCTCTGTCTTTGAGCAGTTTGAGATAGTCGCGCAGTTTTTTCGGGCGCGGCGTATAGACCTCTTTGGGTGCATCTTTCGCCAGAAAAAAGTAGGTGATCAGGATGAGTGTCGAAAGTATGCCGCCGACGAGAAAGACCGCTTGCCATCCCCAGAGCTCCGCGATTTTCGGTGCGAAGAGAAAGTCTACGACAACGCCGATATTGCCCGCTCCTGCGATGCCCAGTACGACACCCTGTAGTTTGGGAGGATACCACTGTCCCGCCTGTGGCAGCGCTACAGCGAACGAGGCACCGGCGAAACCGAGGATAAAAGCGACCATCAGCAACTCTTCGTAAGTGATACTTGTACCCTTGTAATAGGCATAGAAGAGTCCGAAAACGACGATAGATTGTGAGATCAGCGCTGTCTTTTTGGCACCGATTTTATCGACCAGAAAACCGAGCAGTATCCGCAGAATCGCGCCAGAAAAAATAGGTAGTGAGAGCAGCGTCGCTTTTTGTGACGGGCTCATAACAAATCCCTGTGTCATTTGCAGTGCTTCGGATATTTCCGTTGCGAGTGGTCCGAGCATCGTCCAGACCATGAAACTAAAATCAAAATATAGAAATGCGGCCAAAAGCGTCGGCCAGTGTCCCTGACCTTTCAGCTCTTTAAATGCACCCATTTATGCTCCTTGTCATCTAATATATTATTTTTAGTATATCTAAATGTATATGATTTGTTAATCAATAGTATGATTAAAAAATAGGCAAAAGTGCTCAAAACAACTATTTTGATAATTCAATAAAGGGGTTAATTCTTTTTTATCATCATGAAACAAGTAACGAAATGATATAATAATAATCTTATTTAATTAATTACAAAGGTAGTGTTTCATGGAGTTTAAATTAAAAGATATTCCTTTTTTTAATAGTCTCAGTGAAGACAATCTTAAAAAATTGGAAAAAATCTCTTATTTTAAAAGCTATGAAGCGGATGAATTGCTCTTTTATGAGGGGGATGCACCGAAGAAACTTTACATCCTCGTAGATGGTGTCCTGCGACTCTATAAAACCAATCCCAAAGGGCAGGAGATCTATATACATCAGTTTATTCCGACTGCGATGGTGGGGGAGCTTGCCAACTTTGAAAATATGCCTTTCCCCGCTTCTGCACGGTTTGTCACCGGCGGTACGGTGTTGAAGATCGAATACAAATCTCTTGAAAATATGTTTTTTAAAAATCCCGATATCTGTATGGAGATCATCAAATCTTTAAGTAAAAAACTAAAAGTGATGTCCAATGTCATACACAACGAGATGATTCTCACTTCGGAAGCGAAAGTGGCAAAGTTTATAGATGAGCATAAAGAGCTTTTTGAAACGGTTAAAAACAACCAGATAGCCGCTATTTTGAATGTCTCTCCCGAAACACTTTCCCGTACACTGGCAAAGTTAAAGAAAAAAAATATCATTAGTATAGATAAATCCCATGCTATTACTATCCTGGATCATCCGGCATTAAAAGAGCTCTTTTAAGAGAGTTCTTGACTTATATCAATCATTAAAGCTTATTATTTCAATACAATTACACTTGTAGTACTTTACCAGCAGGAGATAGTATGAGAGAAGTGTACCTCAATATGCCGCAATTAGCACCCGAAGATTTTTTACCGATTTTTACATCGGCGACGCTTGTCATGATCTTTGGGATTATATTTGTGGGGTTGTACACTTTTGCCAAACTTAAAAAGATACCCATGTTTTACCAGTATGTGGGATATCTTTTCTGGTTCGGTTGTGCATACTCTCTCTATATGCTTAGTACTCTGGTTGGAAGCGGGGATTTTACACGAAAAGTATTGATGCTGGCGATGGTAGCGTATCTGATACTGCCGCATTTTATCTACTTTTTGATGCAAGAGACCCACGAACAACACGATTAATAGGAGGTATATATGGCAGAGCAACCAAAATCTGTTTGGAGCAGTATATCGTTTTGGAAACGATCGGCTGCATGGGTAACCGGATTTGCGACAATCCTGTTGATTTGGCTGACGTTTGATACGATGGGGCAGATCAAGATGGGAACTGATGCAGATCTGCAAAATGGTGTAACCAAGAGGGTTCCGGCTCCTACGGTTATCAACTATCACATCGAGTACAAGATGAGCGAAAAAAGAGGTCATGAAGTACCGGTTATCGGTGACAAAGAGCAATTTTTCGGAAAAGAGTGGTCTGCAGAAGAGGCAGCGGCACTGCTCCATCTCGGAAAACTGACATCTCAGGCGAAAAACTGTATGAACTGTCATACATTGCTGGGTAACGGTGCCTACTATGCTCCGGATCTGACAAAAGCGTGGCTCGATCCTGCATGGAGCAATGACGGTCCGATGTTGGCTATGACCGGTAAAAGCACCAGAGAAGAGGCGATGGCGGAATTTTTACAGCATCCGTCTAAATATCCGACACACGCACGTATGATGCCAAATCTCGGTATCACAGCAGAGGAAGCAAAAGGTTTGGTGGCGTTTTTGAAACATATGAGTTCCATCGATACCAACGGTTTCCCGAGAAACTTCGGTAAAGAGAAGGAGACCACTTATGCTAAGTAGTATCAAAACGAACAAATTACAGTTTGAATCCCAGAAAATAGGGATGATGTATTTCAGAGTTGCGATTATCCTTTTCGGTGCACAGTTACTGATGGGTCTTATCGCTGCAATTCAGTTTTTGTATCCCGGCTTTTTATTTGAAGTTTTTGATTTCAATGTCGCCAGAATGGTACATATCAACGCACTGGTTGTTTGGATGCTCTATGCGATGATCGGTTCGGTTTACTATATGATTCCTGATGAGACAGGTCGTGAAGTGGTCGGAGCGGGAATCGCCAAACTTGCATTTTGGGTATTGACCCTGGCTGTTACCGTAGTCGTACTTGTCTATATTTTTATTCAGGTTGGACCTGGTAAAGAGAGTACAATCTGGTTTATCAATGAAGGACGTGAATATTTAGAAGCGCCAAGATGGGCGGATATAGGTATCGTCGTAGTTGTATTGATCTTCTATTTCAATGTATTTGCTACATATATGAAAGGTCAGAAAACCGGTATCATGACTGTTATGGTTGCGGATCTTTTCGCGCTTGCAGGTCTCTATCTGTGTGGTATGTTTTTTACTGACAATATCACTATGGATCAGTACTGGTGGTGGTGGGTTATCCACTTATGGGTTGAAGCGACATGGGAAGTCTTTGTCGGTGCACTTGCAGCGTATGCCCTTATCAAAATCATCGGTGCAAAACGTGAAATCGTCGAGATGTGGCTGTGGATTGAAGTATTGATGCTCTTTGGATCAGGTATCCTCGGTCTCGGTCACCACTACTTCTGGATCGGTACACCTGAGTACTGGTGGGAGATCGGTGCGCTCTTCTCTGCACTGGAACCTGTTCCACTGGTAGCGATGTTTGTGCACGTTCTCTACGACTGGGGTAAAGAGCAGGGTAAAGTGCACGCTGAAGGCGGAGCACACGCGATCAACAACGGTCCTGCAATGGCATGGATTGCGACCAATGCATTCGGTAACTTCCTGGGTGCAGGTATCTGGGGATTTTTCCATACACTGCCGCAGGTCAATATCTATACACACGGTACGCAGTTTACTTCTGCACACGGTCACCTGGCGTTTTTTGGTGCGTATGCGACGATTCTGATCGGTATGATGTATCTGGCTATACAGGGTGCCTACGGTATCAAACATCTGAAAGCGACTAAGCTTTCCAAATGGGCGATTACGCTGATTGTATTCGGGCTTTTGGGTATGACTGTTGCGTTGACGATTGCCGGTTATGAGCAAGTACTGGTCGAAAGAGCAGAGCTTGGCGGTACATGGGAAGCGTACTTTACAGCACAGAACCTGCACTGGTATGTTCAGGCACAGGGTTGGAGACTTGCGATGGGTGTAGTTACCTTTGTCGGTTTTGTCTTCCTTGTTGCAGATTTGCTGACTATCGGTAAGAAAGAAGCAGGTAATTAAGTTTTAAACAGCGTGCGGAGCAGATATGGCTGTTCCGCCGTATATTAATGTAAGGAGAAAATGATGATTGATCAATTTACTGATGTGGTTCCAAGTTTTTTCGGAACACTGAATCAGGGTCCATTGACTTTGACAATTTTTCTTCACACTATTATTGTGCTTCCAATGTTTTGGATCTATTTTAGTGAGAAGAGAAAGCTGAACAAATAATAATAAATATGTTATAATTTTATTATAGGCTGAGGGGAAACAGACTGTTTAATAACCTTAAAGGAGGAAACATGAAGTTAGGAAAAGTTTTAAGTTACGTTGCGGCGGTGGGTATCGCTACAGTAGGACTTCAGGCAGGTACATCGAAGATGGACTTTGCAAAAGTCTATGAAAAAGAGTGTCAGGGTTGTCACGGTCCTATCCACCAGGGTGGTGTCGGTTCGGATCTCAGACCTGCCGCGCTCAAAAAAAAGAACAGAGAATTTCTTGCTGAAACTATCTTAAACGGTAGAGAAAATACTGCGATGCCTTCATGGAGCCATATGTTTTCAAAAGACGATGCGACCGGTATGGTCGACTGGCTGATGAACTGGAAAAATACTGTCGAGCTGAAACTCGATCTCGACAAAGTGAAGGAGACATGGACAAAGTTGGCGGATCGTGAAGCGCTTGCCAAAAAGTATCCTGTCGGTAAAGATGGTTCGATCCAATACCAGGGCGGCGATGTCAAAAATGTTAAAGATATCACGTTCGCTACCGAAAGAGACGCTTCGCTGGTCGACTTTATCGACTCTACAACTGGAAACGTACTCTCCAGACATAAAGCCGGTTTTGCGGTACACGTTACGGTAACTAACAAACATGAGCCGCGCTACGCTTACTCTATCTCAAGATCCGGACGTCTGACGATGTTCGATATCGGTGCTCCGGGACAGCCTGCTGTGGCAAGTGTGCAGGTAGGACAGGAATCCCGTGGACTGGCGGTTTCTCCGGATGGAAAATATGTACTCGCGGGTAACTACAATCCTGGTGGTGCAGTGCTTTGTGATGCACACACACTGGAGCCTCTGAAAGCGTTCGACACGAGTCGT